>JAGAKH010000054.1 GCA_017625725.1 Bacteroidales bacterium
GACCGTCATATCGAGTCCTCGAAACGAAGAAATTGAATGAAAAATAGATGAATATAAACCGACTTTTGTTATCTTTGAACCGTTCTCTTATGGTATACTTTTGAACGCGAATCTGGTATACTTTTCACTTCCTACATACACCCATGACAATCGTCGTGGGCTTTTCTTGTTTATACAAGGCGCCAAAAGAGCAAGGACGACTCGCGACATAAAAGCAAAATTTTTATGTCAGCATATACATTTGATCAACTACCCGGCATAGTAGCTATGCTGGTAGACGAGGTCAAGGACCTCAAAGAACTCATACAACAGAACAATGCTTCCAAAGAGCCTGATCCAGAAGAAATGATGGACATCAGAAGGCTCAGGGAGTTCCACCCCGAACATCCAGCCAGATCCACAATCTATGGCTGGGTACGCAACGGCCTTATCCCATACTACAAGACCGGCAAGAAACTCATATTCAAACGGTCAGAAATTGAAGCGTGGATAAACGACGGTCGTCAGATGTCCGACGCCGAGATTGAAGCCCATTCCATTGACTACGTAAACAGCAGGAGGTTCGGAAAATGAATAAGATAAAGACCATTGGCGAACTGATCATAGACATCGCAGCCGACAGCAAAGAAGCCCTCAGCAAAGTACTCCGCAAAATGGACTTCATCCAGGAAGAACTCCTCAAACGCAAACTCATCTCCCTTGATGACCTCACAGACAAACAGATAGAAAACCTATCTGAACGAGCCTTCCTTGAAGACTGGATAGACGGCCAAGAAGTAATGCAGAAGCTCAAAATCAGCCCACGCACACTTCAGACCCTGCGCAGCAATGGGACCATCCCCTACACCCGCATAGGTCACAAACTCTACTACCTCAAGCAGGACATCGAACGAATCCTACGCAACAACTACGTAATGTACAACATCCGCAAACGCTATGGAGAAGACGATTGACAAAGAAACCATCCTTAAGAAAACGATGTGGGGCGTAGACATATACGCCCACATCTTAAGGAAATTCTACCCTGAAGAGGCAGTAATCAAAGTCGTAGGAAGAGACTGCGGAATCTGCAAGAACCCCTTCGCCGGAGGAGCCAGAACCCTACATATATGGTTCCAACGCAACAACCCCGAAGGCCAGCTCTCAGACGAAACCGCCTACCATAAAGACCAGTTCGGAGCAATACCAGACGGCACCGCCCTTGACTTCGCGGAACTATACTACAAACAAACTGGCCAAGAACTACTTAACACTCTCAACCGAGAGATGTACTTGAACATAGATATGCAACGCACACAATACTCAAATGCACGCGAAACCGAGACAAACAAAGGCCCGAAGTTTTCCTTCTTCAAAGCCCCAATCTCCAACACCAAACCGCACAAGAGCATTACAATCCGCGACGCATACAACTACATCATCGGCCACTATGCCAAGGAACAGACACAAACCCTCCGAAGCATAACCGACAAGAAACGAGCAAAAATCTACAAAGCAGCGAACTTCGCCTACGCGACCTTCAGTGGAGAATTTGACATCAGATCCAACAACGCAGTAAAAGCGGAAACAGGCCTGCTCTGCATAGACTTCGACCATATAGCAACGCTTGAAGTACTCTTCAATAAACTTTTACAAGACAGGTACTTCGAAACTGCCCTACTGTTCAGAAGTCCATCAGGCGACGGACTCAAATGGGTAATAGAAATCCCCACCACCAGTCTCACTCGCCAAGCGATGTTCACAGCTGTAGAAAACTACATAAAACAAACCTATGGCATCCAGATAGACAAAGCATGCAAAGACATCTCAAGAGCCTGCTTCCTCTGTCACGATCCACACGCATACATTAACCCACAATACGAATAAACAATGGCAAAAGATAAATTCAACCCCGAAGAATGGCTAAACCAGCCTGCCGTCATCCCCAGCTCGACCGGGGATCTCACCCCTGCCGTCATGCCCGACCCCGATCGGGCATCCAACGACATCGAGACCATAACCCAGCGCATAGAAGCCACATCCACCGACATCACCGCCGGCTACGACAACTGGCGTGACCTCGGCTTTGCCCTCTCCGAAGAACTCGGAGAAGCAGGCCGTGACTACTTCCACCGCATCAGCCGCTTTAACCCAGACTACAACGCCGCTGAAACAGACAAACAATACGACCGCTGCCTCAGAGCACACGGCACAGGAGTAACCATCAAAACCTTCTTCCAGAAAGCAAAAGAAGCAGGCATCTCCATTGTCACTTCAACCGGTTCCAAATCCGCAATATCCGCAATATCCACAAAATCCGCACAAACACACTCTGCGGAAAATGCAGAAATTGCGGAAACTGCGGAAATTGAACAAGAAGAAGAACTCCCAACCTTCTCCAAGGCAATCTATGATGATCTCCCCGACTTTCTCAAGAAAATCGCCACTGTAAGCAACTCCGAGGCAGACTCCGACATCCTTCTCCTCGGAACACTCACAGTCCTCTCAGCCTGTATGCCCCACATCAAAGGAGTATATGACCGCCGTTCAGTATTCCCCAACCTCTTCCTCTTCGTCACCGCAAGAGCATCATCAGGCAAAGGCCGACTCAACCTCTGCCGACACCTTGTAGAACCCATCCACGACCGCCTCCGCGAAATCAACGAAGCCGAAGTCATGGACTACAAGCACCGCCTCGCAGAATACAACGCAGCCGGCAAAAAGAAAGTCGATATGGAAAAACCCGAAGAACCACCAATGCGAATGCTCTTCATCCCAGCCAACTCATCAGCCACCGCCGTTTACCAGGTGCTCAACGACAACGGCGGAGAAGGCCTCATGTTCGAAACCGAAGGTGACACCCTCGCCAACACCTTCGGCTCAGATTACGGCAACTACTCAGACGGCTTCCGAAAAGCCTTCCACCACGAGACCATCTCCTATATCAGACGAAAGGATCGTGAATACGTAAACATCAAGCAGCCCAAGCTCTCCACCCTACTCACCGGCACCCCACGCCAGATCCTGAACCTTATCAGCGATGCAGAAAACGGACTCTTCTCCCGCTTTGCCTTCTACTACCTTGACACCAAACTCGTCTGGAACAACGTCTTCGCCAACTCCGGCAACGAAACACTTGAAGAATACTTCCAGAACCTCGGCAAAGAATACCAGGACTTCTTCAACATCCTCAAAGAATGCAAGGACATAACCTTCTACCTCACAGCCCAGCAAGAAGCCGACTTCAACGCCACCTTCGACCAATGGCAGCAAGACTACGTCGAAACCTGCGGAGAAGAATTCATAGCCACCGTCCGCCGACTCGGAGTCATAATGTTCCGCATCGCAATGTGCCTCTCCGCCCTCAGAATCATGGAAGACGGCAACTTCGAAGACACCCTATGCTGCCTCGATCAAGACTACCACACTGCCAAAACCATCGCAGAAGTCCTCATCCAGCACGACGCCCGAGTCTTCCACACCCTGGCCAACACTACAGCTGCCCCAAGAACAGCCTCAGCAGCCCAGCGTCAATCAGTCCACAACAAGTTCTTTGAAACCCTCCCGAACGACTTCGACCGCAAGACCTACACAGATATTGCCACCCAAATGGGACTAAACCCCAAGTCAATGGACCGAATCATCCGCAAATGGTGTGACGAAGGAAAGCTGGAGAACATCTCACATGGACACTACACCAAGATCAACTAGCAAAAAGACCATTTTCGTAACCTCACGAAAATGGTCTTTAACTTTATTTCCTAGCCTCTTTCTCTTCAAGCTTCCTATCCTCATACTTCTTGAAAGCCCTCTTCAACTTATCAAATATCTCAGGATTCTCCGTTGCTGTTCCTCCACCCACATTATTAGTATATCCGCTGAAATCCTCGCCCAACATCTGTCCAAACGCTTGCACAACCTTCCACTGCGGCAAATCATCACCATCAGCAGACTTGAAAGCCCCATATTCATGCAGGGCAATAGCAAGACGGAACAAATCAATCTTCGAAAGCTTATTCCTCCTTATCAAAGGCTCGCTACCACCTTCAGCAGCCCACTCAACTTCATCCTTAGAAGTATAAAACTTACCACTCTTCATATACGAAACCATCCAATCCTTAATTAAACCATCATCTGCAACAATCTTCCCCTTAATTTCCTGTATCCTCTTCCAATCCCCTCCAAACCCTTTCAGCAACTCATCATAAACCTGTAAACACCCCAGCGACTCAGTCAACACAAGCCCATAACAATACATCACCCCAGCACATACCAAATCACTCAAATATCCCAGATCCTGACCATTTGAAGTAAAACTACTCCTGATAAACTTCTTACGCAAAGCAGAGAAAACCATATCCCGGAACCTCCCATTCACATCCCCATCTTGCTCCTTCACCAGATCAATACCCCACATCAGATAAAGGACAAAATCCTCCTCCTGCACCTGAACAGCTCCGATCCCCTGCTCCCACCGAGACCAATTACGCTCTACAAGCCGCCTTACCTCTTCCATTTCTCTTCCTCCTAACAGACTCCTTATAATCATAACCGGCACCCTCAGGCATCAACATATCAAGCCACCCGAACAAATGATAAACACCATCCTCCCTATCCTCAATATGCGGCTCTCTATTCATAAACTCAAGACACCACTCATCATCCACACCATAAATAGCAGCAGTCTCGCTTCCATACTCCACAGAACCAGACCTCTCGAACCCAACCTTCAGATGATACTTATTCTTCACCAACATATCTACCATATTCCTCACATTCTCCCGGCTCTCACTCAGCAGCTCCTTCGCATCATCATTCGTCGACAACTTCAACTCACCCTCTGCAGCACACATCATCTCCAGAACCATCTGCAAAGCCTTATCCACCTCATTCTTCTCATTAGGCCGCTTCTTATCAATCACCAAAGTAAAAGTCTTCACCCTATCCTGCCCTCTCTCAGTCCTCATCGACACCACATCCCAGATAGACCCCTTGCACAGCCGCTTATCCAGCCTTATCTTCAAACCCAACTGAGGCAATCCCAATGCACGTGTACAATAATCCTTAACAAGATGAGCCACCTCATCAGGATTCTTAAACGCAGACTTCTTCTGCTGCACCAGGATCGCCTGATTCCCAGGACGCATATCCACAATCACAAGCGTATAAGGATAATGCGGCACATCCAGTGCCTCCAACTGATCAATCGGAATCACCTTCTTATGCTTATTATTCCTCACCTGCAACATAACCACCCCATCCAAACAATGTAGAATATCATTCTCATACTGAACCGATGTCTGCTCACCAGTCTTCTTATCTACCTTGAAATCGTACAAATTCAGTTTCCTGATACCCTCAGCATTACTCGCAACATCCTCAGAAAATCTCGGATTATGACGCCCGTCAAAGTCAGTCACACCATCCTCCACCTCAGAGAATAGCTCAGGTTCATCAACCTGCACGAAATGATATCGGTAGAAAAAGAAATTTGCCATAGTGATTAGGGATTGATAAGATTTCGACAAATATAGCGAATACTTTTAGAATCCAATATAAATATCTACAATCAACCGAATAAATCAATCGCATTACACCGAATATATTTTCCATAATTAACCGAACAAACTCGCTACATTTAGCCGAATTCACCTCTCGTTTCTTTGGCATATTCAAATACAAATGTTAAATTTGCCTCATAAATGATATGCCATGAAAGATTATAAACAGCGAATATCTGACAGAATTCTCAAACGTAAAGTGCTTGGAAAAGGAGCAGTACTCATAGAAGGTCCTAAATGGTGCGGCAAGACAACCACTGCAAAACAATTGGCCAAAAGCATACTGGACTTGGGAGACTCCGCGGTCCTGAAACAAAGTGCCCAATTGATCGAACTCAGTCCCAAGACCTTGCTTGAAGGCGAAACCCCAAGACTGATTGACGAATGGCAAGCACTCCCCCCTATCTGGGACTCAATCCGCAGCGAAGTCGACAACAGAAGCGAACCATCGCAATTCATCTTGACTGGCTCATCAGTCCTTCCCGAAGCAGATGAAACCATTCATAGCGGTACGGGCAGATATGCATACATCAAGATGCGTCCAATGAGCCTCTACGAATCAGGCGAATCAAACGGCAAAGTCAGCCTTACTGACCTCTTTGAAGGAAAACAATTCGACCCGCAGACCAACGAACTTACCATAGACCACATCGCATATCTGACATGTCGAGGCGGATGGCCTTGGGCAACATTGATTCCGAAGGAAGTCGCCCTCGATCAGGCATTCGATTACGTTGACTCTGTAGTCAACAAGGACATCCAACGTGTAGATGGAGTCAAAAGAAACTCAGAACGTGCCAGACTATTGCTCCGCTCCTATGCGAGAAACATATCCCAGCAGATCCCACTTTCAACCATACGGAAGGACATGCTGGTCAACGACTCCAGCACCTTGGACGACGACACAGTTGCAGACTATATCAAGGCGCTCAAGAAACTCTATGTAATCGAAGATCTTCCTGCATGGAATCCAAACATCCGAAGCAAGGCTGCCATCAGAACCAGCGACACACGCCACTTCGTTGACCCAAGCATCGGAACTGCCGCATTAGGCCTCGGACCTAAAGACCTGATAAATGACTTAAGATCATTCGGATTCTTCTTTGAAGATATGGTAGTAAGAGACCTCCGCGTCTATGCTGAAGTATTAGATGGAAAACTCCACCACTACAGAGATAGCAACGGTCTGGAATGCGACACAGTGCTACACAGACGCAACGGAAGTTACGCACTCTTAGAGGTGAAACTTGGAGGTGAAGACTACATCAAAGAAGGAGCCGCCAACATGCTCAAACTTGCAGCAAGCATTGACACAGACAAAATGCCGGCCCCAACATTCATGGCAGTAATCATCGGAGTAGGCAAATACGCCTACCGAAGAGAAGACGGAGTCTATGTCATTCCTATCGGGTGTCTTAAGGATTAATTCAAACGAAATCCATTCAAGCTGTCATCCCCGGCTTTGACCGGGGATCTCAATGTAAATCAGAGGGCTCACCACCCTCCGCTAATCCGTTACTCCTCCGCCTCAAACTTAAGTCCCAACTGACTTGCCGACTCCTTCACATTCTTCACCGTCACTGAGTTCTCATTCAAAGGATACCCCTCTCTAGCCTTAGCCTTTATCCTCACATCTATTTCTAGTCCATTGTTCTTCAGAACATTTATGAAACTTGAGAACAGATGCGGCCAATTCTCCATTGGAACTCTTCCTGAAATAGTCACTGACCTAAACTCCTTTACAGCATCTTCAACTGAAGTTACTTCAGGAGTAGAAGGAACCGATGGACAGAATACCGTACCCACACTTGCACCCTGCTGACCTGTACCAGAAGAGGAAACAACAGGAGTATCCTCCACGACAGATGGATCAACCAACCAATACTGCTCCTCATTCACATCCAAGAAAGGAATCGTCCTCGTATTCTGGAAAATTCTAGAATAATGGCCAGGAGTACCTACAGCGACATTAAACTGCCCAACTGAACAATACTTCAGAACAGTCTCCTTAATCGCCTCCGGACCGCTAATCATCGGCTTATCATCATACCTTAAAAATGCCTCATACAACTTGCAGACCTGCACCGGATTATCAACCGTTGGCAACAATCCATTATTCGCCAATGTATTCCTACCTATAGTATCAATCAGCCACTCCTCTTCCTTGATTTCTTTAATCACATTAAGAGACAACTGTACTCCGAAATCAGAATGTATCTGACAAATATTTCTCCTCGATATACCATCCCTTGCAGAATAACGCAGTAACACACTATAAGCAGAGATAAGAGCCTCATCTACAGTCCTGTTATACTCGCGTTTCTTCGCCTCTACATCGGCTTTTTGATCAGGTTCCAACGTAGATGCATAATCATGGAGAATCTTATTACATGCAAGATAATCCTGTAACTTACTATATAACACAGCCTTACCTGCCTCCGAACAAGCGAGATAGAAAATAGTATTCCTATATAACCTGTCAGAACTGCCTCTCTTCAATGCAATATCCTTAACAAACCTCAATGTATTAGAATCCACATCGGTAAGCGGAACGCAGTATTGAGGGCCAAGGATAACCAAAGTAAGCGACTTCTGTTCAGGTATTTCAGATGACGGATTGACCAGTACCTTATAATCTCTTATTGAAGAGGCTGCATTCAATCGCCTCAATATCTCTGTATCCTTCTCATCACTTCTGACCTCATTTTTGGCCTGATTCAACAAGATATTGATATTTGCCTTTGACTGGAACCAATAATGCTTACCTCCGACAGTCGAAGAATACAGATAATGAGCTACATTCTCCAACTTATTCAACGCACCATTCACATCATTATGATTGAATGCATCGGGCTTCAGAACGCACAACTTAAGTTCCTCCATATTCATTCCATGATGATGCAAATCACCGATAGAAGCCATAAGAATAGTCGTTGCCACCCCTTGAGTCAAGCGGAACTGACCTATATTGCTCATCGGTTCCAAAGCATCCAGTTTACAAGCATTGCTTGCAGTACCATAGATGTCCGCATGCAGCACAGTCTCCCAGTTACTACCCATCAAATTCGTAATAGTACCTGTCAATGTAGGAAGATTCTCAAGATTAACATCTGAAGTATGAATCAACGCATGACTACCTCCCAAGTTATCCTTCCTCCTCCACAGATCCTGAACGATAGAAGCCAACAATCTCAGCACTCCCCTTGTTCTCTGGAATCTCGAATCATTACCCCAGCGCAGTCTGAACATATCAATCAACTCAGGATGGAATGGATAAGACTTTCGTATCTTGTTAGCATAAGCAACATTATCAGCCTGAGCAGGAAGATCGCCTCTACGATTATGATACATCGACTGATACTTTCTAGCAACGGCATCAATGACATCCACATCAATAATCCTCTCAAAAAGTCTCCTTCTTACCACCTCAAAAATCTCTTCATCATCCACGGGTTTCACACTGGTTCCAACTCTAACAACCCTTGTTTCCAAAGAAGACAACACCTCCTGACCAATATCACTTGCAGCCACTTCTGTTGCACTCGCAGGAAGAGTAACAATCAGTACCGTCTTCGGAACACTCGCAACAACCTCTGTAAGAGTCTGAATGAAACTATTCGTCTGATTGAATAAAGTACCGCTACCAACTGAAATACCGGATGCCTTCACACAGTAATCAGCCAACTCATCAATCAAAATAAGCCCAGGCTTGCAACTCTCAAGGACAGGTTTTATCAATGACGCAGTCGGAGCAATCCTCTCCTCATCATTCTTTCTGATTTTTTCATACGCTTCCTTACCTCCTAACTGATACGCAATCTCACCCCACAATGTATAAATCTTAAGCCCATCGATTGTATCTCTACCCTGGCTCACATCTGTCGTATTATTCGTAAATACAACCACTTTTGCATCATCAAAGTTCGGAATTACATCATCTCCCAATATCTCTGAACCATTTACAATACCTGCCAGTCTTCTTCCACTTCGCACAATATGATACAACGAAATCAAAGTATGGGTCTTACCACCGCCAAAACCAGTCTGCAATGATATGACTCTATTTTCAGCTTCTCCTCCGTTCAACGCCCGTACCACTCTTTTTGAAATATCCCTCAAACCATCTGTAACAAATGTCTTCGCAAAAAACAGACTCGGATTAGTATAGACATCCGGTCCTGTCTCCAAAGCAACCTCACTTAGATTTGCAGCGAACACCGACTCATCCAACCTCACATTTCTAATATCATAATGCGGAATCGCATTATTAAACCAAGCAGGAACATTATCGCTCAAAGCCCTGACCGGAACCGACGTTTCAGCATTACGAGAAGGGGTAGTCACAACCGGTGTCGGTTGCTGAATCGCACTCTCCTCTCTCTGAATCCTCTCAATCTCATTCTTAAGATCTTCCAACTCCAGCATAATGGCAATCATCTTCATACTTCCGAAAGCCATTTCAACCTCGGTACTGCTCAATTCCTGATAATGCTGACACTTATTCCTCGCAGCCTGCAACTCTTGCAGATAACTTATGAAACGGTTTGCCTCTTGCTTTCCTCCAACTTCCTGGATTACCTGCTCCTTGAAAGAAATGGCAAAAGAAACCAGATTATTGAAGTCAATCAGATTCTTGGAATCTCCTCCGGATGCAGCAATATTCTCAGCAGAAATCTTCCACATCCTCTGTTTGTCAGGTGACAACTTTGCATACAGGACACCTTCCCACGGCTCACCAGGAAAATGATTCTTCAGAACATCCACAACAAAAGGACGCATCACCTCAAGGAAATATCCTAAAGCATTGAAAAGACTGGTATTCATAGTGTTAAATCTTAAAAATCAAACGACAATTGTTCCTGTTTATTTTCATCGTAATTCTTGCAGGACTGCCTTAGATCATCTCCATTTGCAAGTAGGCCCTGAACCTGTTTCAAGTCATCATTTGCTGGCAACAACTCCTTTAAAGAAGCCAATAGTCTCCAGAATGGGGCCGTAATATCTTCAGCATGAATCCTCTTCAACTGATTCAGCAGGTTTCCTCTATCCTCTGCTTTATACAGAAGAATAGCCCTATGCACCTGTTCAATCAAAATATCTCCCGGATTCATACCTACCAACTGATTAGCGCCCACATGCTCCTCAGCAGTCGCCAAATGCTGAGACTTACCATTTCTAATCAGAAGTTTCTTCGCAAAAATATCTGTGATATTCACATTAAGGCCAACTCTTGTAAACTTGGTTACATCATCAAAGTCAGTCTCTCCCATTCCATTCAATTGAAGCCAACCGACATAGAATCTTGTAAAGTCATCACCCTGCACGCCTTTGAGCAGAGCATCAAAAGCAGACTCTCTTGCCATTTCCAAGAGTTCTGACACCTGCACCTCACTACCATCAGCCTTCTCCACAATCTGATACTTGCCGAACTCACTCACAGCCTGACCGAAGCAAGCAGTCAAAAGATCTGCACCACGGAATCCGAGATTATATAATTTAAGTTTCGCAAGTGCTAAAATGATGTAATAAAAAAGGCTAAAGTGTTTGATAATTCGGTGATTATCACTATATTAAAGTCGCCAAACAAAAACATAGAACCCTTTAGCCATGAACAAAAATAGACATATTATC
>JAGAKH010000055.1 GCA_017625725.1 Bacteroidales bacterium
GCCAACATGACACGGAAATACTGACCTAGGGCAACGCCTTCATCACCCTTTTCAATCTTCACCAGTGTGGTGCGCGCTATGCCGGCTCTCTCTGCAATCTGGACGGTTGTCAGGTCGCGTCTGAGTCTCGCATATCTCAACTGCTCTCCAAGAGTCGAAAGTAAGCGTCTTTGTGATGGTAATAGTTCACGTCTCATATTATAATGTTCATTATTGCGTACAAAAGTATAAATAAATGTTTAGAATTGCAAACATTATAGCATAAGTTGAGCCAAAAGGAAAGCATGTAATGGAAACGAAACAATATTGTCACAGGTAATTAATCGAACCTTATGATTGATGAAATCTTTATCAGCGACCTTTGCGACTGTAAACAATATAAGACAAGTGGAGAATGAAAAAGAACTTTAGAAGATTTGTTCTGACAATTTATTTACTGACTTTGGCGGCCGTCTCGCAGGCACAGGTACTGAAGGGTACCGTCAGTGATGCTGCGACGGGGGAAGTCCTCATCGGAGCTTCAATTCAGTTGAAAGGTACCACTTCAGGAACGATTACCGACATTGACGGACGATTTGAACTGAAGGACCTTAAAGAAGGTAATCACAGACTGGTCATCTCATATATATTCTATCGCACGGCAGAGATTGACGTCGAAGTCAAGGCAGAGAATCAGGAACTGAATATCGGATTGGAGCTGGACGGCCAGCAGCTCAGCGAAGTGACCGTCATAGGAAGGAAGAATCTCGAAAGCGTGGCTGCTCTGCAGATGGAAAGGCAGATGTCGACAGCAGCCATAGAGAATATAGGAGCCAGGGAGATGGCTGTAAAAGGAATTTCCAATGTAGAAGAGGGTGTGAAAAAGATCACCGGCGTATCTGTCGCCTCTGCCGGTCAGCTGATAGTGAGAGGTCTCGGTGACCGATACAGCATCACGACACTGAACGGGCTGCCTATAGCATCTCCCAACCCGGACAACAAGCTCGTGCCGCTGAACCTCTTCCCTTCATCTACGGTACAGAACATAACTGTAAGCAAGGTGTTCAATGCTGATACTTATGCTGACTACAGTGGTGCCCATATAGATATAGCCACAAAGGTCAATATTCCGGAAGACTTTTTTGAGATAAGCCTCAATACAGGTGGATCTGTCAATACAATTTTCAGAAAAAGATACCAGATGGACAGGGGAGTGTCTCTCTTCAGGACATCCAGGCTTGAATCGCAGGTTCTTGATATGCCTCTTGTCGACTTCGACGAATATGCAAAGTCAAATGACATCTTCAATTCATCATTTGCCGTAAAGCGGAAGACCGCACTTCCGTCACTTGGCGGAACGGTAAGCATGGGAAAGAACTTCAACGTAGGCGGCCAGACACTCAGCATCCTCATATCAGCAAACCTCAGCAATGACTATCAGAAGGTATCAGAGGCATTTCAAAAGACTTTGGAAGCTACCGGCAATGTCCAGAGCAACTTCACCTACGACAGTTACGATCAGGCGTTGAAGGCATCGGCTTTAGGACATGTCGGA
>JAGAKH010000056.1 GCA_017625725.1 Bacteroidales bacterium
TATGGCAAATATTGCAGAAGACGTAAAGGCAATCATCGTCGAGAAATTGGGCGTTGATGCGTCTGAGGTAACTGAGACAGCAAGCTTCACTAATGATCTTGGTGCTGATTCACTTGATATCGTTGAACTTATCATGGAGTTCGAAAGAAAGTTCGAAATCGAGATTCCAGATGATGACGCAGGTGATAAGATCGCAACAGTAGGCGATGCTATCAAGTACATTGAGGACAAGGTAAATGCAAAATAATTTTGTCTGAAATAGACAATGAGGGCTGGTCAACGACCAGCCCTCATTTGTTTTATCTATTCTGCAGTTTGCGGTGCGGAGAATGTTATCTTTATGTAAGGACGCTTGTCTGAGGCAGACTCCGGTCCGGCGAGAATACCGTTGTAATATCTGTCCCTGTCAAGCTCAATGGATGAGCTCACGTTTGAACTGCTGGAAGAAGAGCTGGCAAGGGCAGCCATCATGTAGTAGTTGTAATAATTGTTGTATCCATATCCGCCATATCCGCCATAGCCACCGTAACCGCCATATCCGCCGTAACCATAGCCATATCCGCCATAACCACCATATCCGTAGCCATAAGGATCGTACATCATGCTATTGTAGTATGAGTTGTATAGCAGGTTGTTATAATAGTCATTATAGCTGTTGTTCGAACTTGTCTGAGTTATTTCCTCATACATGATAAGCATCCAGATATCATATCTTTCAATATCCTTATCGAAGCTCGAACTGTTTCTGTCCAGTTTCAGGATTTCCTGGACGTGGTGGCTGATGTCGGGAGAATACAGACCCAGGGATCTGTTAATATCTCCCTGATTCTCGCTTTCGATGCTGGAGTCAGTAAGACCGGCGTATGTAACCTGCTTTCCCGATGTACTGCGAAGCCTTACTGTAGGACTGAGAATCCGAGGAAACTTGTCGAGCGCCTCATATCCGCCGGAAAGAGTTTCTACGTCATATGGCAGTACGATTGTAGCTTTGTTGATAACGACCTGACTGATGTCCTGCACGCCCTCGTCTGTGATGATCCTTTCAACTATATCCTTGATCTCAGTAGCCTTTATTACCGGTTTTATGCCGGCTCCACCCTCAATGAATATCTTATCCTTTGCCACGACACCCTTTGAGAAGTCGCTGTCTCCGTCAATATAGGTGTGGTTGCTGGCATTGAATGCGATCTGTGTCGGCAGGGAAGATCCTTCCAAGTCAACGAATTCTGATGGACCGAGGATGAAGAGGAATGTTGTGTCAACGTTTCTCCGGTCTCCATAATCTGTCCTTATCTTCAGCTCAGCGTAATTTCCGGAAACATATCCTGACGTATTTGTGCTGAGTGCCAGCTCGAACATGTTGATTCTGCCACCTTTCCCCGCAGGCTGGTCGGTAGTCATATATATGCCCGGTATAGTCTTCAGATAAAGGTCAAGGCTGTCTCTGTCTTCCGCAGGAGTCGTTCTCTGCCATTGGTCTATACCTTTAATCACCTTTTGGGCGTATTCCTTGCTGAAGTTGAATGAAAGCGAGTCTCCTCCGTCATATACCGGTATACCATCGGAAACCATCTTGGAGCTGACGTAAGCTTCTTTGAGGGATTGATTCATGAATGATCCCGTATATAGGACAAGAGAATCGATAGGCTTCTTCAATTCGGTTATATAGATGTTCTGCAGCGTCCTCTGCTGATAATCATAAATTGTAGAGAGGGTATCTCTAGCTATAGCCATGTGGAACTGGCGAACCACAGGATTGTCTCCGAAATCGAGAGTGTCGTTTATCGGAACCAGGGTGATGCTTGAACTTTTAATGCAGGAACCTAGAATGTCATCATTTACAGCACCGATTGTAATTCTCTGGGTGCTGTATCCGGAAAGACTGTCTGACATCTGCAGACGTATATCCTGAAGATATACCGGTTCCGGTGTAAAGACATCCCATTGCTGGTCGGTAGGAATGAAATTCTGTCCGATACCTTCGTTTATGTCGATGCATGCTGCAGAACCAAGCAGCGTCACGCCGATGGCTGCAATGCGGCAGATCCTGCCTATCATAGTAAAATTCATTATAGCTTATCGTAAAAACTGTTATAATCTTCAATGTAGGAACCGTTCTTTAATGCCTCTTCGTTGAAAGGCAGCATCGGCAGTCCTTTACCCTCGCAGAATGCCTTCAGTTCCTCGTCTATGTTATCGGATCCGAGAATGATACCGTCCGAATAGCTGGCAGCAAGCTTAGCAAGATTTATGCCTGTAGGCTCTTTCAGAAGTTCAACATCCTTTTCTGTAACACCTCCGAACAGGATTCTGTCGCAGAAATCAGGAGAGAATGTCTCCTTCGGAGTGTCATCGTACAAGGACAGGACAATCTTGCTGTTGGAGAAGATAGGATCGTCGATATAAGCCTTCTTCAGATAAAGAGGCAGGGCGTGTGATATCCAACCCTGACAGTGGATTACATCCGGAGCCCATCTGAGCTTCTTGACGGTTTCAAGGACACCGCGGGCAAAGAATATAGCTCTCTCCTCGTTGTCTTTGAAGAATTCGCCGTTTTCGTCATGATACACACTCTTGCGGTGAAAATAATCCTCATTGTCAATAAAATATACCTGCATTCTGGCTGCGGATATCGAGGCGACCTTAATTACAAGCGGCCTGTCTACATCGTTAATGATGATGTTCATCCCCGAAAGTCTGATGACCTCGTGAAGCTGGTTCTTCCTTTCGTTAATGCATCCATATCTCGGCATGAATGACCTGATCTCTTTTTTTCTCTCCTGAATTCCCTGTGGAAGATATCTTCCGATGTTGGAAATTTCTGTTTCGGGTAGGTAAGGATATATCTCCGAATTGACGAATAAAACCCTGTGGACCGGATTGCTCATAACGCTTCTTTTTAATGACAAAATCTCTACAAAGATAATGAAATATTTTGATATTTACTATCTTTGGCCCTTGAAACCCTTTTATAGTTAATTGTTAAGAGTATTAGATTGCAATTATGGCTACCAGCGGAGAGAATAGGTTAATGCATAGAAGGTTGGCAAATGCCTATCTGTCATCGATAATAAGCATAAGTCTTGTGTTGCTGCTTGTCGGTGTGGCAGGTCTTCTCCTGGTCAATGCCAAAAGTGTTTCCGACTATTTCAAGGAGAATATGCAGGTTTCTGTGATGATGAAGCAGAGCGTCTCCGATGACCAGGCTCTGGCGTTCCGTAAGGAACTGGAAGGAGAACGGTATATCAAGAGCACTCAGTTCATTTCCAAGGAACAAGGCAGAAGAGAGCTTGCAGACCAGCTCGGAGAAGATTTCCTTGATGTGTTCGAGACATCTCCCATACCGGTTTCCATTGATGTTACCTTGGATGCGGATTATGTCTCTTCAGATAGCCTGGAAGTGGTAAAGGCGGAAATATCTGCCTCTCCTTTGGTTGATGAGGTCGTGTATCAGCGATCCCTTGTGGATGCTTTGAATGCAAATCTGAGCAGAATCTCATTTGTGTTGGGGATTTTCATCGCACTGCTCCTCTTTATTTCCTTTGTCTTGATTAACAATACGGTCCGCATCAATGTCTTTGCAAAGAGATTTACAATCCACACCATGAAGCTTGTTGGTGCGACACGTTCCTTTATAAGGGCTCCTTTTCTTGTTCAGGCGGCATTACAGGGCATATTTGCCTCGTTTATAGCAATCATCGGATTGCTTGTCATGCTGTTCTTCCTGAGAGGAGAGTTCCAGCAGCTGTTTGAAATCTTCCGTCTGGACCTCCTGCTCATGGTCATGGGAATCATAATCGCATCCGGACTGGCAATATGCCTGACAAGTACCTGGTTTGTTGTAAATAAACTGGTCTCTCTGAAGAAGGACGAACTTTATTATTAGATGTTTGGAAGAATTTGTGAAACTTCAATATGAATATGGAAAATAGCGGTAGTAATGGAAAGATGCCGATGACGGTACGTGGACTCAAAATGCTTCTTGTCGGTCTGATTGTCATGATAAGCGGTTATATCCTTATGACAGGAGGCGGCAGTGAAAATCCTGAAGTCTTCAGTTACGATATGTTTGATTTCCGTCGTCTCGTTGTGGCACCGACGGTGATAATTCTTGGAATCATTATAGAGGTGGTTTCCATTATGAAAGTCTTTAAAGAGTAAGAGCGGGATGGAGTGGTTTGAAGCTATTATTCTTGGTCTTGTTCAAGGGTTGACTGAGTTTCTGCCTGTGAGCAGCAGCGGTCATCTTGAAATAGGAAAGGTTCTTCTTGGAGTTGAGACGACGGATGACCTTCTCTTTACTACCTTGGTCCACACCGCGACCGTCTTGAGTACCATCGTGGTGTTCAGACATCAGATATGGGACCTTATAAAAGGATTCTTTACCGGACTTAAGGACTGGAAGCTTCTCAAAGATGCGGACGGACATCATTATCTGTCATGCAATGATCAGACTGATTATCTTTTAAAGATAGCGGTCTCTATGATACCTGTTTTTATAGTAGGTGTATTCTTCAAGGATTTTGTTGAAGGCCTTTTCGGGTCGATAACAGTGGTAGGTCTTGCTCTTGTTGTAACATCTGCCCTTCTCTTTTTCTCGGATTATGCGTCCAGGCCCGGACGAAAATCCATATTCCCGGCAAATGAAAGCCGAAACGGACTTTCTTATTGGCAGGCATTTGCTGTCGGTCTAGGTCAGGCGTTTGCTGTTATCCCCGGTCTTTCACGTTCAGGCACTACCATCTCCACAGGTCTTATCTGCGGGGTCAGGAGAGAAAATATGGCTCAGTTCTCATTCCTTATGGTGCTGGTACCTATCTTGGGAGAATCGCTCCTTGAAATAGTAGGGGGTGAACTTGCTGCATCTTCTGTAAGTGCCCTCTGTCTCTTTCTGGGCTTTGTCTCCGCTTTTCTCTCCGGACTGTTTGCCTGCAATGCAATGGTAGCTCTTGTCAAGAGGGCGAAGCTGAGCTGGTTTGCACTTTATTGCCTTTTGGCAGCTGTGCTGATATTCATCTTTTCATAAGTAAATAAAGATGTCGACCCACAAGCTGACATATTTTGTCTCAGATGTCCATCTCGGACTTCAGGTAGCCGGTCCGGCAGACAGGGAGAGGCGTTTTGTCGACTTCCTCGAATCGCTTCCGGATAACACCGATGCCCTCTATCTTCTCGGAGATGTCTGGGATTTCTGGTACGAGTATCGCGATGTGGTGCCCAAAGGCTATGTGAAGGTCTTTGCTGCTCTGCTGAAGCTTATTGAACGTGGTGTAAGTGTCTGTTTCTTTCAAGGAAATCATGACGTCTGGACCTATTCCTATTTTGAAGAACTGGGTATGAAAAAACTTGTCCAGCCGTGTGATATCAACATCGGCGGGAAGATTTTCTGTCTCGGTCACGGCGATGGTTTGGGACCAGGGGTTCCTGTCGGCTATAGATTTCTTCGCGGCATTTTCCATAGTCGCGTTCTTCAGTTCCTTTTCAGTATGCTGCACCCTTGGATAGCCTTCCGTCTTGGCAACAACTGGTCAAAAGGCAACAGGCTTGCACGTCAGGAGGAATATGTGTTCAGGGGAGAGGATGAGCCGTTGTACAGGTTTGCTGCAGAATACGAAAAGACACACAAGGTAGACTGCTTCATATTCGGACATTTCCACACGTCCGTGTCTATGAAGACTCCTGCAGGGGCAGATTTTCTTGTTTTGAAAGACTGGATGTCTTCGTCACCATATATCTGCGTACGTCATTCAGAAGACGGAGCTGAGATTGTCCGTTAAAGGTATTTTTCAGGAATCGGCATTTCAGGAGGGTCTTTCCAGAACAGGGACCAGTATAATGCCGGAAAGTCACCGTCTTCCCAGATTTTGACAAGCTCTTCCACGTTCTTGTCTTCTCCTTCAGGATCATAGGGCTTTTTAAGGTCGGAGCCGAAAATCTTTGCTATTCCCTGCCAGAATCCAGCAGCGATGCCGCTCTTGTAATCCTTTATTATAAGGTACGAAGATTTGCCGACCTCCCGGTCTACCAGCTTCATTATCAGAGCACCCTGGCTCACCGTCAGTTTTCTCATCTGGCCTTCGAACACATCGAAGAGCTCCTTCTGGACCTGACCGATGTACTTTTCTCTCCTGACTCCTTTAAGTCCGTCAGCCAGAATGGTGCTGTCTGCTTCTTCTACCAGTTTCTTCGCAACCAGAGCATAGGGGTAGGCCTTGCTGAAATTATGTACGAGACGATAATACTTTCTCCACTGCTTTCCTTTCTGCTTCGGCACCCTGGAATATACCTTGGATGCCTTTATCTCATCTACAAAGATCGTGTCTTTCCCTTCGACAATATAACGGAGCAATTCTTTTTCCTGACCTTGGGCTGGGGACGTGAGCGATGAGGCGGAGAACAGGATTCCCGTCAGGATTATCAGTGCGATATGCTTTGATGACTGCCTCATGTCTTAACTTGTCCAGATGATTGTGCTGCAAATTTAGCAAAACCCAAGATTACTGCAAAATCCCTGCCGCGAGCCTTTGGCACATAAATCTCTCGCCGAGCCCTCTTCTGCCTCGTTGTGCACCGACGCTCCGGATGCTTCGAAAAACCCTCCGTGCCAAAGTTGATTCAGGGGTCTGATACCGCTGGTCAAAAATGCATTGATAAAAATTTGAACAAGGTTTGTAACTGCATGAAATTACGCATTTTAGCAGATTAAAACTTTGGTCGAAAATGTTGTAAAATTTTCTAAAAAATATTTGTAATTCAAAAAAAATTACTACCTTTGCATCCCATTAATTGAGGACCACTCCGCCCAACCAGCTGATACTCAATTATTTAGGGAAAAGTTGTGAAATATTTTTATTAAAAAGTAATAAAGCAATGTTACAACCAAAGAAAACAAAATTCAGAAGGCAGCAGAAAGGCCGCATGAAGGGACTCTCTCAGAGAGGTAACCAGCTTGCGTTCGGTTCTTTCGGAATCAAGACCTTGGAGAACTGCTGGCTTACAGGACGCCAGATTGAGGCTGCACGTCAGGCTGTGTCACGTTATATGAAGCGTGAAGGAAAGATCTGGATCAGAATCTTCCCTGA
>JAGAKH010000057.1 GCA_017625725.1 Bacteroidales bacterium
CCGGCTTTCCAATGCAAAAATGATGTTTCGTTTGATATTCATAATTGGGTGTGTTTGAAATTCTACACCCAAATATACACCCAATATTTGGAATAGCAAAAGATATTCAGAAAGATTTAGATTTACTATGTACTCCAAATAATGCTTGATTATTAATGATTTGCAATTTTATGATATTTCTTGAATATGTAGGTTCGAGAGCCTCCCTCTCCGCACAAAAGTGGCTTACAGGTAACTGTGAGCCACTTTTTAATTTTAGTATCCCAAATAATATCCCAAAACAACTTCGGAAATAGTAAGTCATTTGCAGGAAACTGCAAGTGGCTTTAAATAAAGTTTAATTACATCGTCATCTCCTTTTTGCGGTAGGATTGCGGTGACATTCCCGTGAATCGCTTGAAAAATCTTCCGAAATATGACTGATCAGGGAAGTGAAGGTAATCGGCAATCTGCTGGATGCTCATGTCCGAGAAAGTCAACATAAGTTTGATTTCCGTTATCAGGAATTCATCTATCGTCTGCTTTGGGGTTTCACCGGTGACATCTTTTGTTATGCTGCTCAGATGACGCGCTGATATGCACAATTTGTCAGCATAATATGAAACTTCCCTATGCCTTTTGGCATTTTCCATTATAAGTGATATGAAATTCGAGTAGATTTCCTCCTTGCGCGTGTGGAAGGTATCCGAATCCAGTTTCCCTTTTCTTTTCAGCTTATCGTAGATGTTCAGCATGATGCATCTGAGGAGGTTTGTTGCAATCAGAGATCTGAAATGGTTATGCGCATCATTCTGTAATGCCGAGAGTATCTGCATATATGCCATTGTCGAAGCCATGCTTTCCTCTGTGTGCCGGTGTACGGGTTCTGCGGATATAAAGGAAAAGAATGACGGCTCGAATTTATGCATTGCCTGATAGGATATTTCCTTGGAATATACAAATGACAACATCCGCATATCCTGTGAACATCTTTTTATGAACAAAGTACAACCGTCCGGCAAGATGACTTCGTTCCTTTCCGAAATGTCGTGAGACTTACCGTCAATTATGATTTCCGCTTCACCTTCAATGCATAATAAAATAGCTCCACCTGCCGTGTAAAAGGGTCTATGGCGCTTTGCGGAGAAAGAAATTTCCTTTATTATAAAGTCTCTGTCTTCTGGAAGTAAGTTTTGTATTCGTGAATTCAATATCTGCATAACTCTGCAAAGGTAGCAAATCAGTTCCGATTATGAACATTATTTCCGGTTTTTTGAAATCATTCCCGGAGATAAAACCTCCTACCTTTGCGCCGCTAAAATTATAAGTAGATGAAAAGATTATCAGTATCAGCAGCAGTATCGTTATGCTGCCTTTTGTTCATTTCCTGCAATCAGAGCAGTCAGCATATGCAGGAGACCAGATTCGCTTCTATAAAGGTTTCCACCTCGGAAATCAATGTGACAGAGAAGTATCCGGCTTCAATCGAAGGCCGTCAGGACATCGCAATCTTCCCGCAGGTGTCAGGAACGATTTCAAAAGTATGCGTAAAGGAGGGTCAGAAGGTCCGCAAGGGTCAATCTCTCTTCATCATTGACCAGGTACCTTTCAAGGCTGCCCTACAGATGGCTCAGGCTAATGTCGAAGCAGCCCAGGCCGGTGTGGCGACTGCACAGCTGGTTTATGACAGCAGAGTAAAACTCTTTGACGAGAAGGTCATTTCCGAATTCGATATGCTTACCAGCAAGAACCAGCTGCTTACAGCAAAGGCAGGACTTGCTCAGGCAGAAGCCCAACTTGTCAATGCTGAAAACAACATGACATATACTCAGGTACTTAGTCCTGTCGACGGTGTTGTCGGCACAATCCCGTTCCGTGCAGGTGCGCTTGTCTCTCCTGCCATTCCTCAGCCGCTCACGACAGTGTCTGATAATTCGCAGATGTATGTGTATTATTCAATATCTGAAATCCAGCTGCTTGGACTGACGGCACAGCATGGTTCTATGGATGAGGTGCTTGCAAACCTTCCTCCTGTAACACTTGAACTTGCTGACGGTTCAATCTATGGCGAAAAAGGGAAAATAGAGACTATAAGCGGCGTAATCGACCCTCGTACGGGAAGCGTATCGGTACGTGCAGTATTCCCGAATGTAGGAGGCATACTCCATAGCGGAGCATCAGGAAGAATCATCCTTGACAGAAAGCATGAGGATGTGATAATAATCCCTTGTTCAGCGACATTCGAGCTCCAGGACCTTGTATTTGCATACAAATATATCAATGGAAAGGCAGTTTCATCGCGCCTTTCAGTAGCACTCACCGATGACGGCAGGAACTATATCGTAAATTCCGGTCTTGAGGAAGGGGACATAATCATCAGCGAAGGAGTCGGTCTCATCCGTGATGGACAGGACATTACTCTTAAATAAGGAGGTATAAGATGAAATTAAGAACATTCATTGAGCGTCCGGTTCTCTCTGCGGTGATATCCATTGTCATCGTGCTGGTCGGACTTATCAGCATAAAGACTCTCCCGATCGAGCAGTTCCCTGACATAGCTCCTCCGACTGTGATGGTTATGACCGCATATCCGGGAGCATCTGCCGAGACTGTGCAGAAATCCGTGATCGCCCCTCTTGAGGAAGCTATCAACGGTGTAGAGAATATGGACTACATCACATCCACAGCCACAAACTCCGGAAATGTCGAGATCATGGTATATTTCCGTCAGGGAATGGACCCTGACATGGCGGCGGTCTTCGTCCAGAACCGTGTTGCCCAGGCAACGGGATCACTTCCGGCGGAAGTCACTCGCATCGGTGTATCCGTAATCAAGAGGCAGAACAGTATGATCAAGGTGATAGACCTTCACGCCACTGAAGAAAGCGGTTACGACACGAGATTTCTTGCCAACTATTCCAAGATCAATCTTGAGCCGCAGCTCAAGCGAATCAAGGGAGTAGGAAGCGTCGTGCTCCTTTCTGACCAGTACAGTATGCGTATCTGGTTCAACCCTGCTGCAATGGCGCATCATCACCTCATTCCGTCTGATGTCATAGGCGTGCTTTCGGAGCAGAACATCGAATCTGCCACAGGATCATTCGGAGAAAGTTCAGGTTCGACATACGAATACATAATGAAATATTCAGGTCGAAAGCAGACTCCGGAAGAATTCGGCAATATGATCATTCAGGCTCTTCCGGGCGGTGAAGTCCTTCGTCTGAAAGATGTGGCCCGCATAGAACTTGGTGTGGAATCGTATGGTTACAAATCCACCACTGACGGTCACCCCGGAGTTGAGATGATGATTTTCCAGATTGCCGGTTCCAATGCGACGCAGGTGGTGAATGATATCGATGCTCTTATCGAGGAGTCCCGTGAAACTATGCCGGAAGGAATGATGATTGACACGATGATGTCTGTCAACGACTTCCTCTATGCTTCGATCAAGGAAGTGATAAAGTCGCTGCTTCTGGCAATATTTCTTGTGGTGCTGGTGGTGTATTTCTTCCTTCAGGACTGGAAGGCCACTCTGATTCCTACTATATCCATATTCGTCTCCATCATCGGAACATTCGCATTCCTTGCAGTCGCAGGATTCACTATCAACCTGCTCACCCTGTTTGCCCTTGTGCTTGCCATCGGTACCGTAGTCGACAACGCCATTGTGGTAGTGGAAGCCGTTCAGGCAAAGCTTGAAGTGGGATATCATTCGTCATATCATGCATCAGTAGATGCGATGGACGGCATTTCATCGGCCATCCTGACATCTACACTCGTGTTTATGGCAGTGTTCATTCCTGTGTCCATGATGGGAGGAACATCCGGAGTATTCTACACGCAGTTCGGTATAACAATGGCCGTTGCCGTCGGTATTTCGGCCTTGAACTCACTGACTCTTGCACCAGCCCTGAGTGCCATACTTCTCAATCCGTATGTAGATGAAAAAGGCAGGGAGATTGACAATTTCTCTGCAAGATTCAGAAAGAAATTCAACACCGGATTTACTGCAGTCGTCGATAAATATAAGAACGGAGTCAAGTTTTTCATCAAGAGGACATGGCTTGTATGGATTCTCATTGTGGCTTGCTGCGGACTTCTTGTGCTGTTCATGATGACGACCAAGACCGGTTTCGTTCCTGACGAGGATATGGGCTCGATAATGGTGGATATACAGGCAACACCTGGAAGTTCACTTCAGAATACCAATGACATTTTGATGGAAGTCTATGAACGCATTTCATCAATCGAACAGATCGAGATATGCTCTACCGTGTCAGGATTCGGTCTGATTTCCGGCACCGGATCGTCTTACGGCCTGATTACCATCAAACTGAAGGACTGGTCGCTCAGACCTGCCAAGGAAGATGACGTAAATGCCGTCATCGGACAGATAATGGCGAGAACGGCTGACATAAAGGATGTGAACATCGTCCCTATGGCACCTCCTATGATCACGGGATATGGTATGACCAACGGTTTCGAACTTCATATGCAGGACAAGATGGGTGGAGATATCGGAGAGTTCTTTGCGGTGACTCAGAACTTCCTCGCCGCGCTTAACCAGCGTCCCGAGATTGCTATGGCATATACCTCGTTCAACCCGAATTTTCCTCAGTACCTTGTAAATGTAGACCCGGCTGTCTGCAAGAGGGCCGGAGTATCACCGGCGACTGTTCTTTCGACGCTTGCCGGATATTACGGAGGACAGTATGTGTCGAACATAAACAGATTCTCACACGTGTATAGGGTAATGATCCAGGCTGACCCTCAGTATCGTATGACTCCGGAATCTCTCAATGCCGTTCAGGTCAGGATGGATAACGGACAGATGGCTCCTTTGAGTCAGTTCGTGGAATTGACTAAGGTATATGGAGCGCAGACACTGTCACGCTTCAACCTCTATAATTCCATTGCCGTCAACGGCTCGGCTGCAGAAGGATATTCGTCCGGAGATGCCATCAAGGCCGTCAAGGAAGTCGCTCAGCAGACACTTCCGAGGAATTACGGATTCGAGTTTGCCGGGTTGTCACGTGAGGAGGAGCGTACGGGAAACAACGCATTGTCGATATATGCGATCTGTATAGTCCTTATCTATCTGATCCTCTGTGCATTCTATGAGAGTTTCCTCATTCCTCTTGCAGTCATAATTTCCGTTCCTTGCGGAATTATGGGCTCGTTCCTGTTTGCCAAGCTTTTCGGATTGGAGAACAACATTTACCTCCAGACAGGTGTCATTATGCTGATCGGTCTGCTGGCCAAGACGGCCATCCTCATCACCGAGTATGCTTCTTCACGCAGAAAGGCTGGAATGACCATAAAGCAGGCTGCGATAGCATCGGCAAAAGTGCGTCTCCGCCCGATTCTTATGACGGCATTGACGATGGTCTTCGGTATGCTTCCGATGATGTTCGCTTCTGGTGTCGGTGCCAATGGTAACTCCGCTCTCGGAACAGGAGCGGTGGGTGGTATGCTTGTCGGAACCCTTATTCTGCTGTTCTTCGTACCTGCTCTGTTTGTCGTATTCCAGACATTGGAGGAGAAATTCAAGCCAGTTCAGTTCGAAGAGACGCAGGACAATCAGATCGACTATGAGATAGAAGGCGTACGAGAACAGAAAAGAGCAAAGGGAGAACACGACAACACTGTGAAATTTTAGACATATGATTAAAAAACTGATTATAATAATTGCCGTGGCTGTAACAGTCAGCAGCTGCGGCATATACAAGAAATATGAAAGACCGGCAGAGATGGTGACTGACTCTCTGTTCGGAGCCCGTTACCAGACCGCAGATACATCATCGATAGCAGATCTTGAATGGAAAGAATTGTTCACAGACCCTTTCCTGCAGGATCTTATCGATAGCGCGCTTGTGAGAAATACAGATTTGAAGACTGCGCAGCTGCGAGTAGAGCAGGCCCTGACAGGCCTGAAGATTTCGCGTCTGGACTACCTTCCGTCGGTAAATTTTGCACCAGAAGGAGCGGTCGGAGGATTCAATAATTTCTCTGACCTGAATACCGGCGCAGGATGGACATATACAGTTCCAGTCGCTGTCGGATGGGACATTGACTTGTTCGGTAAAAAGACCAATGCAAAGCGTCAGGCACAAGCCTCGGCAGCAATGGCACAGGATTATGAGCAGGCAGCACAGACAGGATTAATAGCAGGAGTTGCTGTTCAGTACTACACGCTGCTCATGCTTGATGAACAGTTGCGTATAGCTGAATCTACCTGCGAGAAATTCGCGGAAAGCGTGAGAGTCCTCAGGGCTATGATGGAGGCAGGAATGGCAAACGATATAGCAGTGTCACAGATGGAAGGAGCCTGGTATCAGGTGGAAACAGCCGTCGAGGATATCAGAAAGTCTGTCAACGAACTGGAAAACTCGCTGAACATCACTTTGTGTCAGACTCCTCGTCATATAAAGAGAGGTGTCCTGACCGATGCATCATTCCCGGAGAAACTTCAGACAGGCTTGCCTGCCTCGATCCTCAGCCGAAGACCGGATGTACGTGCTGCTGAAAACAACCTTGCGGCAGCGTACTATGCAGTGAATGCTGCACGCGCCGATCTGTATCCGTCAATATCATTGAGCGGAGTGGCTGGATGGACCAACAATCTCGGAGGAACAGTGATGGATCCAGCTGGTATGATTCTTAATGCTGCTGCCTCATTGTTTCAGCCTATATTCAATGCAGGGGCAATGCGTGGAAAGGTCAAGATAGCGCGTGCAGACCAGAAAGTCGCTGAACTTACATTTCAGCAGACCGTGCTGACCGCAGGTGCTGAAGTGAATGACGCCTTGACGAAATATCAGACAGCTCTTTCAAAGGAGAAGTGGAGAACGATGCAGGTTGAGTCACTTTCCAACGCTTTGGTCAAGACAGAAAAGATGATGCAGTACACATCGACGACATATCTGGAGGTCCTGACTGCTCAGCAGTCCCTTCTTCAGGCCGAAACCGCACAGGCGCAGGACACATATGAAAAGATATCGGCAGTCATAGAACTTTACCGTGCACTGGGTGGCGGCCAGCAGTAAATTCTAGTGTCACAAGTTAACGGAAAATTTTGTAAATTTGCTATGAACCCACTATGAATCAATCATATGAAGGTTCCCGTTTAACTTTAAGTTTAATGACATGTCAAAAACATTTGAAACCAATGCACAGAAGGCCCTGACAATGGCATCTGGCATTAAGAAGCACATTGCTGAGGTCACACATCTCGGAATCAAGACTGAAGGCTTGGACACACTCGAAGCCGAAGCAAACAAGGCGATTGAAATGATTCAGGAGGTAGATGCACTTCGCCAGACTGTATCTGAGAAACTCCAGGCAGCAAACGAGAAACTGGCAGATGTAAAGGAACTCGCGATGGGTTACCGACAGACCATCAAGAACAACTTCCCTATCGAACAATGGGAAAAGTTCGGTATAATGGACAAGAGATAAAACGATAAAGATGAACAGCCTTCGCAGTTGATGTGGAGGCTGTTGGATTATTTATTTGATCTTTTCCCATTTAATTCCCCTTTTGTTACGGGCATCTGCCATTGTGTTTATTCGCTGGTCGTCGGTTATGCGTATTGATCCGTCCTTGCGGAAATGGGCTGTCTTGATGATATCGGTACTGTCGGTGTAGTCTATCAGTCGTTCCGAGTTTTCGTATTGGATCCGGTTTATGAAGATTGATTGGTCGTTCAGGAGTTGGCGAAGGGTGTCTCGGTGGGCGATGTAATTGCGTTCCCTATGTTCGCTTCTTCTGATCTCGTCTTTCAGTTGCTCCCTTTCTCCGGCTTCGATGAGGCGGTGTGCTGTGGCGTATCCTGCACCTGGGTTCGGGTAGTTGAGTCTTGCGTATGACTTATAGAGTTCGTCACCCAGGTACATCGGTGTATTGATGAACCATGCATATCCGACAATACCGAGAACAAATAGCAGTGCCATAATGATTGCGAAGACTTTCGCTGTCAGGTTCAGGTGAAGGGAAAGCAACGGAGGACGTTTGGCTATTTCCTTCATCTTTTCTATCTGCTCGTTCATTTGCTGACTGCTTTCAGGGGAGACTTCTGCTTTCAGGTCGAGTTCTTTCAGAGCCTCCGTCATCTGTTCCCTTACAATGGTCTTGACCGTTTCGGTCTTGCAGAGGGAAACGGGGACTTCTGTGGCTTTGGTATTCTTCATTTCTTCGAATGACCGGGTCATCGAATCCGTGAATGTGATCATAGTAGAGAGGGCTGTCTTTTGATCCAGCTTGGTCTGCTCAATATTCTCCTCAATAGTTTCGAGCTTCGGGCCGAGTACCTGAGCCACATATGCCTCGGCTGTTGTTTCTGTGATTATGTTTCTTGGTGCCATATCAATGTAGTTTTAATCCTTGTGTCTTCTGTTGTGGTGAATACGGAGCCCTGTCCGGTCTGAATGTCTGTCGGATGTCCTTGATGTCCTGTGCCAGGTCTGCCCTTTGGTCTCTTATCCGCTCCAGTTTGTTGCTCTTGAAGGCAAGTACCAGCGTAACGCTGAGGATTGCCACCAATGCGCCTATGGGATCCATAAGGTTGATTGCCATCATCACTTCCAATGCTCCTTTTGCGATGCTTTTCGGCAGACTCTTCTGGAGCTTCTGCTCCTCTCTGCCGAGCCTCCACATCTGCCGTCCGAGTTCCTTGCACTGTGACTGGACTTCCGGTGGTATCCTGTGCGTGTCCTTTATCTCTGCGTGCAGGTTAAGGATGTTCTTGGCCTCTGCCCTGAGAGACGGGAACTTGTGCCACACGTTGATGATCTTCTCCAGATTACGGCAGGTGAACTTACGGTCTATCTTGCTTCCGCTGAAGCGACAGGTCACTGTCTTTCCGTTCTCGTCCTTCACCTGCTTGGAGAATGATATTCCACAGGGATTCCCCTTGCTGTCAAGCTTCAGGTCGGTGGTCACGCCGTATTTTGCCATCAGCACGGCCGGGAGTTCCTTGATGCTCTTTATTTGTGGTATCGCACTGGCTATGTCCCTGGCTATCTCATAGCGCGCGGATTCGTATGTCCTCTGACGGCTGTCGTGAGGTATCTGGCTTTGATTCGCAGACTTGTGCGCTCCCCAGGAAAACCCCATTTCCTTAGTTATCTCCTTACAGACCGCTGCATTCCTCTTCCTCTCCATAGAGTCGCTGATTCTGTGCCCGTCATTGTCAATTACATTTACCACTACGTGGCAATGGGGGTTGTCCGTTCCATAATGACGGGTGACAAGATACTGCGTATTTTCGTATCCCATTCCCTTCAGATGTGCCTTTACCGCCTCCATCATCACCTCGTTTGTCAGCTTGTCTGCATCTTCGGGAGGCCAGCTGACAGCAAAGTGCTTGACTGGGTTAGAGACCTTGGGGTTAAGACTTGCCTGCATCTCGAAACTTCGTGCAATGTCCTGCACGTTCGGGGCAGGCCTTCCCTCCTTGTCATAGCCCATATCCACACCCTCATATCCGATGACCTCATACTCCTGCTGTTTACCGAGCATACCGTGATCGTACATTATCGCTCCTGCGAAACTTGCTCCTGTCGTTATCTTCACCATCATAGCATCAATTGTTCTTGGATTTTTCTTTTCGCTGCCCTGAGCCATTCCAGTTCCTTCTCTACGGCTACTACATAATCGGTACTCCCTCCGCACTGCTTTGTGGCTTCGATCGCCACACCTCGAAGGTTTCTGCCGTAGTTTCGTAGGTTCATATTCAAGTCCTTGTAAACGGCGAGTTCTTCTGCCGTCAGCCGAGGATACACCACCGATCTTATTATGCATAGACGCATCAGATGAGAGAGGGAAAAACGGTCCACGATCTTTACGAATTCATCATACTGCTTCACGCTGATCACGCACCGGTTGAGAGCCTCCTTCAGCAACTCATAGACGGTCATCTTAAATGTCTCGGCTTTCGCCCTCGCCACCTCAAGCTCTATGTCCGTCAGTTTGGTTGCCACGAGGTTCTTCCTTTTCTTTTCGTCGGGCAGAGGTGTCCTTCCGCCCTTGCGATCTCTTTTTTCTTTCATCTCTAAAAATTTGCGAACTTGAGAGCAAATTTGCCCGGAGGGCAGTTTTGGTTTACCCAAAACACAAACTCGCTTTAACTCACTTCGTTCGATTGGTAATACACTTTGCTACTGGCTTGACTGGTACTCGAAGCGGTATTTTTCCCCTGCGTGGATCTGGAATATGAGGCGGATTTTCTCGTGTTCTTCAGGGATGTCCATCCATTCCTTCAGCTGTTGGCTGCACGATATTGTGATGCTGAACTGCGTCTTGCGGATGTACCTTATGCGGATGATGTCGTCCTTCAGATGGTCCGGTGCCTTGCTGTATATTTCCTTCCAGGCCTTCATAAATGCTTTGGGGTACGGAGAAGGGCTGATCGGATTCTGCACTCGCCAGTTCCCGGCTGCCCTCTTTCTCTTTTCAACGGTATCAAGAATGTCACCTCCGGACAGTTTCCATCCGTTCTGCCTGTAATACTCGCAGAACCTTTCGAACTCCGGCCGGGGATTGCAGTCGTTCCTGAAAAAGAAGACAGGAAGCAACTCGTTTTCTAAATCCTGTTGTGATGTTGGAAATACAACAATATCATTAGTATTATCCTTATTATTATCAATGATATTATTGTGGGAACTTTGTTCGCACCCTGCTGTAACCTTTCTTCCCATCTCGCTGTGAACTTTGTTCCCATCCGGGTGAGAACTTTCTTCGCACCTTGGTGTAACCTTTGTTCCCACCTTCCCTTTAAGCTGAGAACTTTGTTCGCATCTTGATGTAACAAAAGGTAGCACCTTGTCTATATTTGTCATATAGTCGTACGATTGGAGCCCGGAATGTTTTGAATCAGAGCGGATTACAAATCCTTCATCCGTAAGTTTCCTGAGAATCTTGCCGACCTGCTTTCTTGACAGGCCGAATTTGACTGATAATGATGCCTCGCTTTCGAACATAGTTCCTCCCTTTCTTGTATAGGAATAGATGAGGGCGTAGAGAAGAAGGTCGTTTCCTCTCAGACCCAACCTTTCATTCATCATCCAGTCTTCTATGAGGAAACCAGGCATATTAGTGCTTATTTGGATTCCCTTCTTGCCTCCCTCTGGGATTTCTGGTATTCGTCTGCAAGGATTCTTGCCTTGTTGACATCGAATACTATCCTCTTGCCGATCTGCGACACGATGGCCTCGTCCAGTACCCCGAGTTTCTTCAGGGTATAGACCGTGCTTTGACAGCATCCGATCATCTGTGCCAGTTCTCCAATGCCGTGTGCATACGCTGTCGGCTGTCCTTCTTCCCTTGAATTGTCTGCTGAACTTCTCGAAAGCTGGTTCAGTTGCAGAAATTCCTCTCCCGTCATCTGCCATATCGGCTTCTGAAGCAGATCCTGTGTGTTATTAAAGTCTTTCATATGTATGTAACTGTTTTTATTGTTCCGGTGTGTCAGATATCACTACCTGACTCCACCTGACCGTACGCCTGCAAGAAGTTTGCCAAAAAGAAATAGAAACTAACTAAAAAAGATAATAAATAATATAAAAGACTATATTTAGGTTTGCGTGCTTTTATAATAATTTGCTATAATTTACAACATTTGACAACAAATGATATAAATTGATAAAAGAAATTTACTATTTTTGCACGGTATTTGACAACAACTGACAACAATTGCTAACAATTGACAACATTCGTTAGCGATGTGTAACAACTAATGATGAAACGTAATATGAGTGATGTGTGTACCGCTGCCGAGATATGTCAGGCAATTGCGGCTGATTTTAAGATGAGGGGGTTGACGCACGAGACAGCTGCCGAGAAACTGGGGACAACGAAACAGACTGTTTCAAATCAGATTTCGGGAAAGAAGAAGTTCAGTGTGAAGACGGCTCAGAAATACTCTGAAGCATTCGGCTACAGTCTGGAGTTTCTGCTGTTTGGAAAGGGGAACCTTTATGCCCCTGGTCGTGGGGTGGCCATAACGAGACCGGGTCAGCTTCCGGAACTATATATGGACACTTCGGTTATGAATGAAGGAAGAAAGGTCAGAACGGCCGTCAGAATACTTGAGATTCTGAATAATCAGACAGCCATTGCTGCTTATCAGGCCGCTTTGGAAGATGATGCTGAAAGGTATAATGAATTATATGACAGGCTGATCAAGGAATTTGCCTGGGATATACCTTTCGTGAACGGAAACAAGGAGGCCCTGATGAAGATAAGAAAGTTCTTTGCCGATGCTCACGAGAAGGCTGCCAAGGAACTGATCCAGGCAGAACGTGATGTCTGGGAGGGTAAAGTCGTTGATATAGAGGTTATGCTTGAACGATATAGAAGGGAACTGATTACGCTGAAGGATATGTATCCTGATAATGTGGTAGGGGAGGTTTGATTTCTTTGAAAGAGACAGAGACAATGCTGTAATGGCATTGTCTCTGTTATGAACACCGAGGGGAAGATAACACCGCAAGGAAGCGGTCGATGCTACTCAACTATTGGGCTATCCCTCAATAACTCGATAGTGAGAACGCACTTTCACTGTTTTGCCATTGACAACTCGCTTGTGCGATTTGATTTTGACAACCTTTTGAGTGCTGACTTCTAAATGAATGTTCAGCTTGATGCTTAGTTGTTCTTTCATAATAATGTAATATTGAGTTCCTGTAAAGAACACCGCGGATCTTATTGAACTACATCCCTCGGCTTTAGGTCCGTATTTTAAAAGAAAAAGGTATTCAGTGAGGGCTGAACACCTAATTCGTTGAACTCATTGCCTTTCGGCATTACATTATTATGTCGCAAATATACAGACTTTTTTCATTTCCACAAACTTTTGTAAAGAAATTGGGTGTGGGTCAGTCCATAAAGTTCATCTTGGACATTTCGCTGGATTTGATGGAGTCCACGATGTCGATGTAAGGCTTCATTGACTTGTAATCACTGTGGCCGGTCCATTTCATTACGATGCTCGGTGCAATACCTCTAGACAGGGCATTGACGATGAATGTCTTTCTGCCAGTGTGGGTGCCGATGAGTTCCCACTTCTCCTTGATTTCATCAATACGTTCATTGCCCTTATATGTGGTTACTCTTATCTCCTCGTTGATTCCTGCCAGTTTGCAGAGCTTCTTCAGGTCTCTGTTCATTGCCTGATTGGTGTAATAAGGGAAGACGAGGTTGTTCCGCTTGTCAGGGACAGCCTGGTATTTGTCAATTATTGAACGCATCATTTCATTGATTTCAATTGATACGCTGTCGGCGGTCTTTACGGTGGTTACCTCTATATGATCATCTTTTACATCATTCCACTTGAGATTTGATGCATCTGAATATCTCAGGCTGGAGAAGCAGCAGAACAGGAATATGTCTCTGACGGTTTCAAGATATAATGTGTCTCCTTTCAGTTCCAGATTAACGATGGCCTTGAGTTCTTCCTTGTTTAGATAGATGACCTTCTTCTGAGTGGCTTTCAAGGTTGGCTTGAATGTCTTATAGGCGATATTGGTATTATATCCTTTATTGGTTGCCCATTTGAGAAACCATTTCAGATATCCGAGTTTCTTTTCTATCGTAGAGTTTTTTATGCCCACAAGATCATCTGCGTCATAGTCGCTTCTGTCTCCTTTAGGCTTTCTTGGAGTATTGAGTTTCTTCTCATCTCTCAGATATACGACAAATGCGGTCAGCGTGCTCTCTGTGAGATCAGAAAATTTCAGTTTCTTGTTGAAGGTGAGCAGGTCGTTCTTCAGCGCCTCCATTTTCTGGAATGTGGCCTTGGTCCAGGCGTTCTTCTCTCCGCACTCGAATGTGAAAAGATCGAATGTCTGATAAAAGTCTGGGGCTTTAGGCTTATCTTCCTTTTTCTTCTTTTCTGGTTCCGGCTTTCTTGGTACAATGCCCTTAAGGCGTTCTTCGTATTTCTCTACGAGTTGCGAAGGGGTTGGGATGATGTCATTCGCCTCAAAATACTTGAATGCGGTTTCCATCTGGTTCTTGATATTGCGAAGTTCTGTATTGATAGAAAGTGTGCTCTCGCCCTTTGGACCGTTATATCCATCCAAGACAGACTCATACTTGTCGTCCCAATATTTAAGGTCATAAATCTGGCATCCTGTAGAAAGATCGATTCTTTGCGAGTTAAAAGTCACACGAAGTCGAATCTGATGCTTATCTTTGTTCTTTCCGTAGGTGAAAAGTTTGAATGAACATTTGTGTCGGATATTCATATTAAAGCCCTCCTTCTGTTTCGAATACTTATGTTAAACTGTCGTCTCCGCAAAGGTAATAATATCCCAAAAATATCCCAAATTTTGATATGTTTAATTAACTGCACCTGAAATAATGTGCCGTAGAATGATGCCATTCAATGCTTTCTAAAGCGGGTTGTGCTATACTTTCAAATCCCTCACTCTCCGCAAGTTGAAAGGCCGGATGACGAAAGTCATCCGGTTTTTGTGTGCAAATAGGTCGCTGGAAAGCTTGCTTTCTAAGCGACCTATTTGCACACAAATCAGAGCGTTAGCTCTGGCCTTTCAGCTTGCAAGGGCCC
>JAGAKH010000058.1 GCA_017625725.1 Bacteroidales bacterium
GCTGAAGGAGATTATTACCGACTGCATGAGGTCGAATATGTCATGAAGCAGACTGTGCTTAATCCTGAATATGCCTCTCAGACAAACTGGATTGTGGTCGGAGATATGAATTCACTCTCACGCGCTGACAACTGGTACTACGGCTATGAGGAAAACAGCACCAAACTTATTGCGCAGGATTATATCAGAGATAATACGGACTTGCTCGATGTCATCGAAATGAAATATCCTGGAAGGTTTATAAATACAACTGCATCGGGTACTGCGAGAATCGATTTCATGTATGTCTCTCCGTCTTTGTATGAACTCCTGGACAGCGCCATTGTCATCAGGGATGATTGGACGAGTGAGGTTTTCTCAGGCTTGAGCAACTACTGGTATCCGTCGGATCACCGTCCGATATTGGTTGATTTCAAATTTTGATATTTAAATGTTTAATATATTATAACCAATAGATTATGAATGATAAGCATTATGTGTCTCCGGAAGTGAAGCTTATTTCCGTGAATCCTGAAGGACTCCTCTGTTCTTCTCCTATGCAGCTCCCTGATGTAAACTGGCAGGATGAGCAGGAGTGGTAATCTTTAAAATGGATAATTATGAAAAAGATTGCTTTATTTTCAGTATTGCTTGCTCTTGTAGCATCGGCCTGTATGAAGGTCGAGCAGATGCAGGTTCCGGTAGGCGGAGAAACCGTCAGATTGAGAATATGTACATCATTCCCGCAGCAGTCTCCTGAGAGCAAGGTAGCTCTTGGAGAGGACGGACAGCTGGCGTGGTCAGGAGACGAATCGGCAACGCTGGTGTTCGGCATTAAGGGTAAGAGCAATTCAAATAACCCAGTGATCCATTCTGTGGAGCCGGGAATTTTTGAGGGTGAGATTACGATTCCTGAAGGTTTTACCCTGGATGATCTTCAGGGAATAGTGGTTCCTTCCGAGAACGGAGCCAATTTCCGTGGTGATCATAGCGCTGGCAACCGCCTGCGTATGTTTATCCCCGCAAAGCAGACTCAGAAGAATAATGTATTCAATCCTGCATATTGCCCTTTGTTCTCACCATTGACGAAGGAGGATCTTGTCGCAGGTGAAAACAATACTTATGTCGTGCCTGGTCTGCAGTTGAAGGCTGCTGCCGATATGGTGCGCTTCAGCATTTACGGAGCAGCAGGTGAAAATGTGAAGTCTGTAAGAATTTGTGCAATAGATAGAATCGCAGCGACTGTCGAGATCAATCTGGAGGAATCAGGATACGGTACCAATGGTTCAAATGTGATAGATATCACTGTAGACGGCGATGCGCCTGCAGGAACTTCTTCGGCTGACGGAGCGAAACTCTTCTGCAATATGTCTTTGGGAGGAGACAGGCATATCCACGAATTGCGTGTTGTGACCGACAAGGCGGAATATGTAAAGTATGTCGATGTCACAATGCCGGTAAAGAAGGCTTCCAATATGGACAAGCTCAATGTATATCCTGTCAATCTGAATCTTGCGACATTCACCAGAATGGACAAGGAGGCTTATGACTATTACTACAGAAAGGTGCTCAGCATTGCAAAACGTGCCGGTCTGCCTTCTATGCAGGTCACTTATACCGAGGGGGACAATATGATGTCTTTCGTTGCAGTGAATGAGGATTTCTATGCTCAGGATGGTCGCAAGCAGGAGAATGCTCCTCTTAATACGACAACGGTCTACCAGGCTTGCTCGATGAGTAAGGTGCCTTTGGCATATATCGCCATGAAGATGGTTGAGGAAGGCAAGCTCGACCTGATGAAGCCTGTCTATCAGTATTGGGCCGATTATACGGTAGGGGATGGCTACGTGGTCCTGGACGACGAGGCTACGATTACTCAAAAGGATGCTGAGAATGCCATGTTGGCAAGATTTGCGGACGAGACTGCCAAGGCCAAAGCCAAGCTCATCACGTCAAAGATGATCCTTCTTCATACCACAGGTCTTGATAATGGAACTTATAGCGGCATAAGGGCTGTCGATGACGGTGATTCTTCGACATGGGAGTGGCTGCGTGACCCGGACTATACGACCTATCTTTATTCAGGTCCTGCAATCCATATACTTGACATGACCCTCGGAAAGATTCTCGGTAAGGATCTGAAAGATTACTCTATTGATTATATCTTCGATAAGGTCGGTATCGTTCATGCAAACTATTTATGGCAGGACGAGTATAGTTCTATTGCCGCAATCGGTCATCGCGAAAACGGTACATGGAGCACATCAAGCAGCTGGAACGGAACAAATGCTGCCTACACGCTCCGCACAAGTACTGAAGAGTACACGAAATTCCTGAAATGGATCAACACAGGCGCTGACTTCACCGACAAGGCCAACTACGATGCGATGTTTGCCAATTATGGTATAAGCACAGATTCTTCTACTGCCTGGCAGGGACTTGTCTGGAGGATGGAAGATAATGCAGACATCGGTCTTATGTATCACCACCGCGGCAACAACGGCAACTACAAAGGCTGGATGTGCACGATCCCGTCGAAAGACAAGACTCTTGTCTTCATGACCAATGGTGAGACAAGCTATAACTTCTATCAGGCGATGGCAGAGCTCTTCCTTGGTCACCCTACAGATGCTCTGAAATCAACTGGTTCCGAGCTTCCGTCTGAGGAGACAGACAGTGTAGGCAATGCCGGAGAATATGATGTTGAAATTGAATAATCAGTGACGATATGAAAGCAAAATATATAATTATCGCTTTGGCAGTCGGAATCTTTGCAACAGGCTGTTCGACTGCAGAACTGGAGACTCCTTCTCCTGTTGAAAAGCATACTGTGATTCTCTCGGCGGATTGCAGTACGAAGACTTCTCTGGCGCCGGAGGCTGACGGCTCCCGCCCTGTTCTTTGGAAGGCCGGTGATATGCTGGGGCTTTTTGTGAACGAAGAAGGGGCAGCAATGGCTGATGCTCAGAATGTGCTGGCACGCCTTTGCGAAGGATCCGGCAGCGGTCATGGATACAGTAACGGCTCTTTTGCAGTGGACCTTGCAATTTCTGCATCGAAGACCTATGACCTGTGCATTTATTATCCATACATAGCGACAGCAGGAAGCGTATCTGAGATTTCACACAGGATACCTGCAGTCCAGACTCAGCCTGCAGTTTCCGACAGCCGTCATCTCGGAAGTTCAGGAGCCTTCTCATACGCTACGGCTCAGTTTTCAACGCCGTCAAATATGGACTATTATGAGACTCCTGTCGTAAATTTCACGATGCAGCACAAGACCAGCACTATACAGCTTTCCCTCACTTCTGCGGATATGGCAGGATGGAAGGTCAAGTCGGCGACAGTTTCGGCTCCGCAGGGAGTTTATATTGCAGGCGATATGAAGTACACTCCAGAGAATGACCAGCTTACTCTCACAGGTAACATGTCTGAGAGCATCACGCTGAATGTTCCTGCCGGTGCATCACTTGCTGCAGACGCCGCTGTAGATCTTTATCTTGTGGCTTTCCCTACTGCGATCGCAGGTAAGGAACTCTCGATTACATATACTATTGAGGCTGCTGATGCTTCCGCAGTGAAGGTTGTGACTCATACAAGGGCAGTCAGGGCTGAGTCAAAGGCTCTTGCTGCCGGTACGGTACATGTCTTCAATGAAGTTCTGCCTGCTGCTGATGGAGAGGGTTGGACTTATTCTACATCAGATACATTTGACCTTAGTGCGCGCGGTACCGCAAACTGCTATATCGTGTCTGTGCCAGGCAAGTATTCTTTCGATGCGACTGTCATCGGAAACGGACAGAAAGGTATCCTTACTCCGGTCGAGACAACTTTCTTCCACACAGAGAATGCGACAATAGAGCCGACTCAGGCTTCACTTCTGTGGCAGACGGCTCCAGGGCTCATCAAGTCAGTAAGCTTTGAAGGCGGCAGAATCGTTTTTGAAAAGTCAGCTGACGTTGAGTATGGAAATGCCCTGATTGCGGCCATGAACGCTTCAGGTACGATCTTGTGGAGCTGGCATATCTGGTGTACGGATATGGGAGATCTGCTTACATATGTTTCTCCTACAGGTACCTACGAAGGTATGGACCGTAATCTTGGAGCTACTTTCGCTGCTTCCGCTAAGGTTACGGGTGAGGAACAGTTGAAGAGGACGGTCGGAATGTTCTATCAGTGGGGACGTAAAGATCCTTTTGTCGGGCCGAAGGTATTTGATTCAGGCAGAACATCTAAAGAGATTGATCTGATGTATGATATAGATGGAAATACAGTGACCAGACCGACCGCACCGGCTGCTTCTAAATCTGCGGGACAATCCATTCAGTACACAATCAAGAATCCTAAGACACCGATTTATACAGGAAATTCTACCAGTGGAGACTGGTTTGCATTAAGCAGCCCTATGAGCGGGGGAGGACCGGCTGTAAGAGCTTATTATTTGTGGGGCAACCCTGTGGGTTACAAGTATGATTCTTCGTCAAAACCTACGCCGGTAAAGACAATTTACGATCCGTGTCCTGTCGGATATATGGTTCCTACGATGGATTTCTACAATTCTTTCAAGAAGGTTTCAAGTACATCAAATCTGGGCTTTGTAATGAATGTGGATGGCGGTTCGACGCAGACGTGGCTTCCTATTGCTTCTGCAATGTCTTCTAAATCAAGTGCCTGGAACTGGGTGGGCGATGGTATCGGTTACATGTGGACATCTTCTTA
>JAGAKH010000059.1 GCA_017625725.1 Bacteroidales bacterium
ATGCTTTTCGGTATCTGGAACACAGGTTATCAGCACAGCCTCGCATTCGGCCTCGACTGGGGCTTCTGGAACATTGTACTTTACGGTCTCGTAAAGGTACTTCCTCTTTATATCGTTTCATACCTTGTAGGTCTCGGCATCGAGTTCGTTTCAGCTCAGATCCAGGGACACGAAGTGAACGAGGGTTACCTCGTATCAGGTATGCTCATTCCGCTTATCGTTCCTGTTGACGTTCCGCTCTGGATGCTTGCTATCGCTGTAGCATTCGCAGTGATCATCGGCAAGGAGGTATTCGGAGGTACCGGTATGAACATCTGGAACCCTGCACTCCTCACACGTGCATTCCTCTTCTTCTCTTATCCAAGCAAGATGTCCGGTGACACTGTATGGACAGGTGGTGTAGAGAGATGGATGAACGAAGGTGTGGCATTCCAGGCAGGAAACGGCCTTGTGGATGGTTTCTCAGGTGCTACTCCTCTCGCAAATGCATCAATGCAGGGACTTCAGGACAGCGGTTACAGCCTCTGGGATATGATTCTCGGAACAATACCCGGTTCTGTAGGTGAAACTTCCGTGATCGCTATCCTTCTTGGTGCAATCGTCCTTCTCTGGACAGGTGTTGCAAGTTGGAAGATTATGGTTTCATCTGTACTTGGTGGTCTGGCAATCGGATATCTCGGATATGCAGTCGGAGCAACCGACCTTCCTGGATATTATCAACTTGTAATGGGTGGTTTCCTTTTCGGTACCGTATTTATGGCGACAGACCCTGTGACATCCGCTCAGACTGAGTGCGGTAAGTGGATTTATGGATTCCTCGTAGGTGCTCTCGCTGTGACAGTACGTCTCTGGAACCCAGGTTACCCTGAAGGAATGATGCTTGCCATCCTCCTTATGAACACATTTGCACCGCTCATCGACCATTATGTGATCGAAGGATCCCTCAAGAGAAGAGCGAAGAAAGTAAAAACCGCTTAATATATTATAGGTATGAATACAAACAGTAATACATATACAGTCATATATTCGATTATCCTTGTTGTGATAGTCGCTGCGGTTCTTGCATTCGCTGCAATGTTCCTCAAGCCGACTCAGGATGCCAATGTAAAGAAGGACACAATCAGCCAGATCCTTACTGCAGCAACATTCCCGGGAGTAGAGGATGCGAAAATCCTTGACACTTACAGACAGGAGATCGAATCTGCAATCCTCGTTGATATGGATGGCAACAAGGTCGCTGACCTTGACATTCAGGATTGTGAAGTTTATGGAACATCTGACCTCAAGAGACAGATTGCCGCAGAACAGAAAGCTCTTCCGGTATATATTTTCAAGAACGGCATCACAGTGGTTCCTTGCTACGGAGCAGGCCTCTGGGGTCCGATCTGGGGATATGTAGGTTTCGAGGGCGACCTCAAGACTATCAAGGCTGTCTGCTTCGGACATAAGAGTGAGACTCCTGGTCTCGGTGCAAAGATCGCAGACGAGCCTTCATTTGCTGAGGCATTCGTAGGAAAGCAGGTCGGAACAGGCGACATCCTTTTCGAAGTTGCAAAGCCGGCAAACCGTCAGACCGAGAACAATGGTGTCGATGCCATCTCAGGTGCGACAATCACATCACAGGCTCTTGGCAAGACCCTCAACCAGTGGTTCGGTTTCTACCAGAACTATTTCGCAAAGAACGCCGCAGAATGCTTTGGACAACCTTGCTGCGAAGAGGTTGCTGCAGAAGAAGTTGTTGAGCCAGTAAACACAGTGGAGGAATAACATTATGGGAAACATTAAGGAAACATTTTTGAATCCGATATTCAAGGGCAACCCTATTTCTGTCCTTGTCCTCGGTATCTGTTCTTCACTTGCAGTTACTGTACAGTTGAAGGGTGCGTTCGTGATGGGACTTTCCGTTATAATCGTAACAGGTCTTTCAAGCCTTATCTGTTCACTTTTAAGGAACACGATTCCTAACCGAATCCGTATCATTGTGCAGTTAGTCGTTGTAGCAATGATGGTAATCCTTGTGGATCAGGTGCTCAAGGCATACGCATACAGCGTCAGCAAGACCCTGTCCGTGTATATCGGCCTCATCATCACCAACTGTATCGTGATGGGACGTATCGAGGCATTTGCTCTCGGAAACAAGCCTTTCGCGTCACTTATGGACGGCCTCGGAAACGGTGTGGGATATGCTATGATCCTTGTGATCGTTGCTTTCTTCCGTGAACTTCTCGGAAGCGGCACGCTCTTCGGATTCCAGGTAATCCCGCAGGCCGTTTATGATTTCGGTTACGTAAACAACGGTCTTATGATCCTCCCTCCGATGGCACTCATCCTCCTCGGATGCGTCATCTGGGTACAGAGATCGATTCAGAAGGACCTTCAGGAAAAATAACACATAACTAAAGAAAACTATGGCAGATTATATTAGTTTATTTGTAAAGTCGATCTTCATCGACAATATGATATTCGCCTACTTCCTTGGTATGTGTTCATACCTGGCGGTATCAAAGAACGTGAAGACAGCAAACGGCCTCGGAATTGCCGTTATCGCTGTGCTTCTGATCACTCTCCCTGTCAACTATCTCCTCAACGAGTACATCCTCAAGCCAGGTGCTCTGGCCTGGATGGGCGAGAAATATGCGAGCCTTGATCTGAGTTTCCTCAGTTTCATCATCTTCATCGCAGTCATCGCAGCAATCGTACAGATCGTGGAGATGGTAGTGGAGAAATTTCTTCCGAACCTCTACTCACAACTCGGTATCTTCCTTCCGCTGATCGCTGTGAACTGCGCAATCCTCGGTGGTTCGCTCTTTATGCAGGAAAGAGATTTCGTAAACTTCGGTGAGCCTGTTGTTTATGCACTCGGTTCAGGTATCGGCTGGTGGCTTGCTATCGTCGCTCTCGCTGCAATCCGCGAGAAGATGGCTTATTCACACGTGCCTGCAGGACTCAAGGGTCTCGGTATCACATTCATTACCGTAGGTCTTATGGGTATCGCATTTATGACATTTATGGGTATTCAACTTTAATATAGGAGGACAAGAATATGACACAAACAATACTTTTTGCTGTGATTGTCTTCGTGATCGTCACACTCATTCTGGTGGCGCTTCTCCTCTTCATCAAGACGAAGTTGACACCTTCAGGAACAGTTAAGATCAACATCAACGAGGGAAGCAAGATCGTCGAGGTAACTCCTGGCGGAAACCTTCTCTCTACACTCGCAGAACAGAAGATCTTCCTTCCGTCTGCATGTGGTGGTAAGGGTGCCTGCGGACAGTGCAAGTGCCGCGTGACCGAGGGTGGCGGAGAGATTCTCCCTACTGAGGTCGGTTTCTTCAACCGCAAGCAGATCGCAAACAACTGGCGTCTGGGATGTCAGGTAAAGATCAAGGAAGATATGTCTATCGAGGTACCTGCTTCTGCTCTCAGCGTGAAGAAGTGGGAGTGCGAGGTGGTTTCTAACCACAACGTGGCTACATTCATCAAGGAATTTGTGGTGAAACTTCCGGAGGGAGAGCACCTCAACTTCCAGTCTGGTGGATATATCCAGATCGACGTACCTGCTGTTACTGTTGACTACAAGGATATCGACGTTGACGAGCAGTATCAGGCAGATTGGGAGAAAATGGGTCTCAGGACTCTCAAGATGGTCAACCCGACCCCTACCGTACGTGCATACTCGATGGCCTGCTACCCTGCAGAGG
>JAGAKH010000060.1 GCA_017625725.1 Bacteroidales bacterium
GAATGGGAAACATTGTTTCCTACCATTCTCTTTCTACCTGTAACTTGACAAACCTTTGCCATTGTATATAACTTTTTTAATTAATTCATTATTAGCGGGCTGCAAATATCGCATAAAAAAATCGCAATTGCAAAATTTCTATACAAATTTGAAGAACCTGCGCCACCTTATATTCTTCGGGAACTTCTTGTTCCCATCGATTGAGAGCCAGATCAATGCGGGCTTTCCGACTATATGATCTTCAGGTACGAAACCCCAATATCTTGAGTCGAGGGAATTGTGCCTGTTGTCTCCCATCATAAAGTAATAATCCTGTGCGAAAGTATAGCTTTGAGCTTCTTCTCCGTTGATGAAGATCTTTCCATCCCTGACTGAAAGTTCATTTCCCTCATATGAAGTTATGATTCTCTCGTAAAGAGGAAGATTTTGAAGTGTCAGTTCGACTTCTGCACCCTTATCAGGGATCCAAAGAGGACCGAAATTATCACGGGTCCATCTGTAATCAGGAGAGAACGGGAAGATGGTCTTTTCTGAATCCGGATAATCGGCCGGCCATCTGTCAATATTCTCAGTTACAGATACAACATTCGAAAGTGAACGGACCGCTTCAAGCATTTCTGCCGTGAGTGGCATCGAAGGATATCCCGGAAGCTTCTGGTCGTACCAGAGTTCTGAAACATTCAGTCCGATCTTATCAAGATTTACAGGGTTGATCCTCTGTCCGTTAGTTACGACCGTATAAGAGTTCTGAACTCCTGGCCAGACTTCCTGAGGCTTTGAATCTATATATACCCTTCCATCAATGATTTCGAGAGTATCACCGGCTACTGCTACGCATCTTTTCACATAATGATCCTTCTTGTCAGAAGGCCTCACTTTTACAGGTCCATACAGCTTATGAGCATAATCATGTCCGTATGTCCTTGTGATGGTATAGTAGTCCGCTGCAGGATCACTTACAAACACTGTGTCACCGTGCGGGAATCCGAATACCACATAATCTCCTGTCTCTACTTCACCGAATCCTTTCAACCTCTTGTAATCGCTCTGGATAAGCGTCGAGTATGACTCTTTTCCACCGATCACATTATGAGTGAATGGAATGGTAAGAGGTGTCTGCGGCATCTTCGGACCATATGCAAGCTTGCTTACGAACAGGTGGTCACCTGTATAAAGCGAGCTTTCCATCGAAGATGAAGGAATCTTGAATGCCTGGAAAAAGAAAGTATTGATGAATGTGACTACGACAACCGCAAATATGATGGCATCAAGCCAGTCAAGCAGAGCGTTTCTCTTTTCTCCTTCCTTGTATTCCTTCTTCCAGAACAGCCAGTTAACCTTGCGGGTTATATGGTGATCGAAGATAGGGACAAGTCCGAAAAGCCACCAATAGTTTCCGAGCCAGATTACCCACAAGATGTAAAGGACAGCCCAAAAGCCGAACCTCGCCCATTTATTGTGGTATAATTCCTTCAAGCTCATCAGCTCAAACTATTTTACAGAATTGATGATAGCCTCAAATGCCTGAGGGTTGTTCATGGCAAGGTCTGCGAGCACCTTACGGTTGAGACCGATGTTCTGCTTAGCAATACGACCCATGAGCTGAGAATATGTCATGCCGTACTGACGTGCAGCAGCATTGATTCTCTGGATCCAGAGTGCGCGGAATGAGCGCTTCTTGTTCTTACGATCACGGTAAGC
>JAGAKH010000061.1 GCA_017625725.1 Bacteroidales bacterium
CGTTGTCCGAGTTTCTGAAAACTTCCACATTTTCACCAAGGACGTGCGAAAACACTTAAATATGTAATGGCATTGATACCCTTTAGGGAACAATACCATTGCAAATGTAATATTTTTCTGCAATATATTATGGGCAAAGGAGCTATCAATCACCTAATCTTTTCCCATTTCGCTTTCTTCTTCGTCATTGCATCGTGAAGTGTTATAACTTCCGGGGAGTCGGTTATGCGTATTGATCCGTCTTTTCTGAAATGTGCAGTCTTGATTATGTTCGTACTGTCGGTGAAGTCTATCAAGCGTTCAGACTTTTCGTACTGAATTCGGTTTATGAAGATTGATGGATCATTCAGGAGTTTGCGAAGGGTGTCGCGGTGGTCAATGTAACTGCGTTCCCTGTGTTCGCTTCTTCTTATCTCATCTTTCAGCTGCTTCCTTTCTCCGGCTTCGATGAGGCGGTATGCTGTGGAATATCCTGCTCCGGGGTTCGGGTAGTTGAGTCTTGTGTATGACTTATAGAGTTCATCACCCAAGTACATCGGCGTATTGATAAACCAGATATATCCGGCAGCCCCGAAGACAAGAAACAGTGCCATAATGATTGCGAAGACTTTTGCTGAAAGGTTCAGATGGAGTGAAAATAGCGAAGGGCGTTTGATGAGCTTGTCCATTCTCTCGTAATATTCCGGAGAGACTTCCGCTTTAAGTTCGATCCCTTTTAGAGCCTCCGTCATCTGTTCCCTTACAATGGTCTTGACAGCTTCGGCCTTGCAGAGAGAAACAGGGACTTCTGTTGACTTGGTGTTCTTCATTTCCTCGAATGATTGCGTCATCGATTCCGTGAATGCTGACATCGTTGTGAGAGTCGTATTATGAGTCTGTTCTATCTTAGAAAGTCTTGTAGATATCTTACCGACCTCTTCGGATAAATTGTCAATAGTTGAAAGATGTTCGTAAATGCCTTCGAGGGCTTGGAGTTCTGTGAGTGAGTTATTCTGTTTTGCCATAATTGTCTGGGATTTATATGTTTATAATATTATGATTCTATAGTCTTGGACCTCGTTTCTTATTTGGTGCAAGGTCTTGTTCCTCGGATTTCTTTTCCTGGCCGGAGGCTATGAGACCGATGGTGAGGTCGGCTGCGAGCATTGAGAGGTCGGTGGTCAGGGAGTGGTCCTGATCGTTTGAACAGGATTCATTGACAGAAAGATTCTGGGCTTGGCCACCAGTGTCGATGTTCATACCTCCGGTGAGGACATTGTCAATCTTGGAGAAGCTGAGGCTTCTGTCCAGGGAGGAGCCTTTGAAGGTCGTGCCGCCTCGGGTGAAGGAGATGCCTTGGGGGATGTGCGTGCCGCTTCTGAACTTGATTTGTGCATTGATGCCATAAGCCTTCAGGTTGTTGGAGAAGTCTTTCCAACTATGGGAGCCCTTCAGGGCTGACCTGACATCATTGGCCATTTCGTATCTCATCCGTTCATTGGGGCGGAGTCGCTCTGTCCTTGTCTGGGATTTGCCTTCGCCGAAGGTCAGACCGTATTTCTGCTTCAGTTCCTTGCAGACGCGGACATTCCGCTTCTGCCAGTTGCTGTCGGAGATGCGTTTGCCGCTGTTGTCCACACGGTTGAAGATGAGGTGGCAATGGGGATTGGGAGTGTTGTGGTGACGGACTATGACATATTGAGTGTCCTTGATTCCCATCTTTTCCATATACTCCTTTGCAATCTGTACCATAAACTCATTGGTCAGGCGCGGTTTGTCTTCAGGTTTGAAACTGATGGCTATGTGGCCGACGGGTTTGCTGACTCTTGGGTTCAGCTGAGATTGGATCTCGAAGCACTTGGCGGCCATCTTCGGGTCGTCGGGGATGATGCCGTCGTGGGCGATTACTTCTGCCTGGTCTTTGCCGTAGGCGTATGCGGTGCAGCCTCCGAATGAGGCACCGGTTACTATTTTTGCTATCATTGTTTGCTGGTTTTATGGATTAAACTATGTGCGAGGGATGCCCGATCGAGTCGGGGATGACGACGGAAAGGCCGGAGATCCCCGATCAGGTCGGGGATGACGATCCGTCGGGCATCCGAGTGGTTCATTTTTGTCTTTTCATCTCTTTGTGGAGGTGAGTGATGAGGTTCAGGACTTGGGGAAGGAGGTCGGACAGGGCACATTCGGTCAATTGGAAGCCCTGCGCGTGGGCAAGTCTCGTTAGTTGGTTCAGATTATTGCACAGACCAGACAGATCGCGGAAGACGGCGTTATGTTCCTGGACGAAGTTCTGCACGACCTCGGCATTGACGGATGCTTCCCGGACATATTCAGTCAATGTGCGGTATCCCGCCGTCCTCGCCCTGTGACGGACGATGTCATA
>JAGAKH010000062.1 GCA_017625725.1 Bacteroidales bacterium
GAGGCACTCAACTGTGACACCATGGCTCTGACTGAACAAGTAATATCAAACGATAAACAAATCAAAGCAGTGAAGGTAGCCTTTGACAAGCTGGCGGTCGCCGCCTGACGGGCTAAAATTCACTTGCGAAACTTAAGTTAATAATTATCATATTTGTCCCTACCTATTTGGACAATCCGGCACACATTCATGGAAGCATCTGAAATCAATGGACCGGAATCTATGAAGCAGCAGTTTCCAAATATTTTTAACGTTTGTTTTTGTTTGAATAAAATAAAATATATAACTTAGTAAGCCAAATATCGTTAAACCGATTATTTATTCTGGTTATGACTATCGATAAAGCTGCACTTCACTCCAAACTGAAGGATTTCTTCGGATTCGACTCATTCAAAGCCGATCAGGAGCGCATCATCAGACATCTGATTGAAGGAAATGACGCCTTCGTACTCATGCCTACCGGCGGTGGCAAGTCATTATGTTATCAATTGCCGGCATTGGTAATGGAAGGTACAGCAATTGTCATTTCACCTCTGATCGCACTGATGAAGAATCAGGTAGATGCCATCAGGGGCTTTGTTGCAGGCAACGACGGCATTGCACACTTCCTGAACTCATCTCTGAACAAGATGCAGATTGCTGAAGTCAAATCAGACCTCACATCCGGAGCGACCAAACTGCTATATGTAGCACCTGAATCCTTGACAAAAGCAGAAAACATCGAGATGCTTAAGGATATCAGAATATCTTTCTATGCAGTCGATGAGGCTCACTGTATTTCGGAATGGGGACACGATTTCAGACCGGAATACAGAAGAATACGCAACATTATCGAAGAAATCGGAGAGGCTCCTATCATTGCTCTCACGGCGACTGCAACTCCAAAGGTACAGAGCGACATACTCAAGAATCTGGGAATGCCGGATGCCACGGTATTCAAATCCTCATTCAACAGGCCTAATCTTTATTACGAGATCCGCGACAAATCCGACCCCAAAAGGGATATAATCAAGTACATCAAGCAACATCCCGGACGTTCAGGCATCATATACTGCCTTAGCCGCAAAAAGGTAGAAGAGCTTGCAGAGCTACTGAACATCAACGGTATCAAGGCGGCACCATACCACGCCGGACTCGATGCAAAGACCAGAGCAGAGAATCAGGACAAGTTCCTCATGGAAGAAATCGATGTAATCGTAGCTACGATTGCCTTCGGTATGGGTATCGACAAACCGGATGTCCGCTTCGTCATACACTACGACATACCTAAGAGCATCGAAGGGTACTACCAGGAAACCGGAAGAGCAGGACGAGACGGACAGGAGGGTGAGTGCATTACATTCTACAGCTACAAGGACATACAGAAACTGGAAAAATTCATGCAGGGCAAGCCGATTGCCGAACAGGAGATCGGAAAGCAGCTTCTCATGGAAACCGTTGCATATGCGGAATCTAATTCCTGCAGGAGAAAGCTCCTTCTGAATTACTTCGGCGAAGATTATACTGTAGAAAACTGCGGAGCATGCGACAACTGCCTGCACCCGAAGAAACAGTTCGACGGCAAGGAGGAGATGAGCATGATCATCGAACTTATCGAAAGCCTTCCGGAACATTTCAAGATGGAACACATCGCAAACATCCTTGCAGGAGAGGCCAACTCCATAATCAAGTCATACAAGCATGACAAGCTCGACCTGTTCGGTGCCGGCAAGGATCACTCGACAAGATTCTGGAATGCAGTCATACATCAGGGTATAATCCATCACCTTCTATATAAAGACATAGAAGCATACGGACTCTTGTATGCTACAGATGAAGGGCGTGCCTTCCTCGGAGCCCCTTACGCACTGATGCTTACTGAAGACAGAGAATTCGCGGAAGGAGAAGATGACGATGATGACGGCATGACTGCAGCCGCGACAAGAGGTGGCGGAGGAGGAGACGAGCAGCTTCTTTCAATGCTGAAAGACCTCAGAAAAGATGTTGCCAGGAAACTCAGACTTCAGCCATGGGTCATTTTCGGAGACCCTTCTCTTGAAGATATGTCCATAATGTATCCTCTCTCTTTCGACGAGTTAAAGAACTGTCAGGGAGTGGGAGAAGGTAAGGCAAAGAAATTCGGCAAGCCATTCATTGAACTCATCGCCCGATACGTCGAAGAAAATGAGATTGTCCGTCCGGACGACTTCGTAATGAAATCCATTGTCAACAAGTCTGTAAACAAGGTGTTCATCATCCAGAGCATAGACAGGAAAATGCCGCTCGAAGACATCGCCGAAGCCAAGGGACTAGACATGGAGGAGCTGCTTGATGAAATCGAGACAATAGTCTACTCCGGAACCAAATTGAACCTTGACTACTACATTGAGCAGACACTGGACGAAGACATCGTGGAAGAAATTTACGACTACTTCCATGACGAGGCGGAATCAGACTCTCTCCCGGATGTCATGGAAGACCTCGGTTCCGACTACGAAGAAATCGAAGTCCGTCTTGTACGTATCAAATTCCTCTGCGAGGTTGCAAACTGACAGATATCAGAATCTGGGGAAAACTTTAGATCATATCATCAATATTTTACAGTCATGGTGAAATAAAGGTCGCTTCCTTTGAAGACATTTACCAACGTGAGGTAGCCTTCTGCATCAAATTCATATGTAAAAGACCAAGCGTCATCATCATATCTCGGGTTGATGAATGTTTTCGGCAGATTAGTGTTTCCAAGACACTTGAACACCGACTTATCTGATTCATTACATCTCAATCCAACGGATATCCTTGTCCCGGCCCCACCACGAGAGCTGACGCTTTGCATAGCGGCGGGTGTTGCGTTGGATCAGTTCGACAGCACGGTCAAGTGATGTGACCGGACCGTCACCCGGGGTCGTAGGTCCCCATCCTTCTGAAGACACCAGGCCGTCCTGAAAGTCAAACCAATCAAAGATTTCCTTATATCCTACCGTCTGAAGAGCAGCGAGAGTGCGGTACTGCCTCAAGGAACGTACCTCCTCAACCAGACCGTCATCGATCATCTGGATGACCCTGCGGTTTATACGGTCATAGAGAACATCCCTCGGACGAGTCAGTCCGACCTTCTCTACAGTGAAATCCCTCTTCTTGTTTGGAGAGGTCTTGAATGAAGAAAACGGCTTTCCTGTCATCAGACAGACCTCCAAGGCACGTATCACACGCTGTCCGTTTGCTATGTCAATCGCCGCGTAGCTTTCAGGATCCAGACGACGGAGTTCAGTCCTGAGAGACTCCACGCCCTCTTCCTTGAGACGGGCGGTAAGTTCTGCTCTCAGCTGGAGATCCGCCTCGGGAAAGTCATCAAGCCCGTTTACAAGAGCATCGATATAGAAACCTGATCCTCCGGCCATAACCAGAGTCTCATGACCCTCATCGAACAGACGATTTATGAGTTCAAGGGCCTCCAGTTCATATCTGCCGGCCGTATAAAGCTCTGTTACAGTATGTGAATGAATGAAATAATGTCTGACCGCAGAAAGCTGTTCTGCAGAAGGCACGGCCGTGCCTATCGACATTTCCTTATATATCTGCCTGGAATCACAGGAAATGACAGGCGAACCGAATTTAAGGGCTGCCTCAATGCTGTAATCCGTCTTTCCGACTGCAGTTGGTCCCAGAATTATCAGCAACCTCCGATTCTTCTTTACGCCCATTGCTGCTGCCTACTCGTCGTCATCCCCGTAGATTTCTTCGGTCTCATCATCAACATCATCTTCTTCCGCATCACCGTCAAAATCATCATCTTCGAAGTCATCATCCTCCGGATCCTTCTTCTTGTCATCAGGAAGGTCCTCAAAGGCCACATAGCCGTTTTCAAAGTCAATAGGATTCGGACCCTTGGACTCGACCAGCAATGGATAGATCACATTTCTTCTTTGCTCCACTTCTCCCTCAAATGTTATGATGACGCTCTTGACATTCGTGGTATCATAAAAATATATGAACTTGTCTTCTCCTCTCTTATGACATTGCTCTGCAGTCACATTATCTATAGTGCCAAAGCCGAAATCAGTGAATACGCTATATCTGGCAGACACTTCCCCGGCATGGTCAAAGGCCTTGAACAGCACGACCTGATCCTGAGGAAAGTCCATATCTGCCCTCATCTGCTTATGGAAACTATATAAAGAAGTAGTACCTTTAACCTCGTACACTCTAGCAAAACCTTTTATTCCGGGAAGAGAAACCCTATATTTAAGTATCATAGACAGTTAGAATTGTTCTTGCATAAAAATGCCTCCGGTATTTCCGGAAGCGAATTCAAAGGTAATGATTTTTTTCTTTCAGCAATGCAAAAAACACCTCAAGATTAAGAAGACAAATATTTATTTATAAAAATTTCATAATACAGCCAAAATTCACTATTTTTGACTCTATTATGGACAAATCTCAGATACAGGATTCCTATAGGAGCATCGCCTCGGAGTCAAAGGGGCTATTCAAGGACAACGGCAGTCGTTTCATTGCCCACGCATATCCTGTAGAAACAGAAGATGAAGTAAAAGAGATAGTAGCAGCACTGAAAAAAGAATACTACGATGCAAGGCACCATGTATATGCATATCGGCTAGGCTACAAGGGCGACAAGTTCAGGGCTAACGATGACGGCGAACCCTCCGGCTCATCCGGCAGACCGGTCCTTGGGCAGATAGACTCGAACGGTCTGAGCGACATACTTATTGTGGTCGTAAGATATTTCGGTGGCATCAAGCTAGGCATTCCAGGTCTTATCAGAGCATACAAGACTTCTGCAGCCGATGCAATAGCCAATGCTCAGACAATTGAAAAGATTGCCTCGAAAGTGTTCCGGGTTCACTTCGGATACATGAGCATGAACGGCGTGATGAAGGTGATGAAGGACATGGGACTGGAACAGAGAAACCAGAAGTTTGACATGGAATGCAGCATTGACACAACAGTCCGTCTGTCACTTATCGACAGCTTTATCGAAAGAATCGGAGATGTTGAAGGGTGTTTTGTAGAAGAATTATAGAACAACATAGCATATAAAGACAGTTATGAGCAGGAAAAGTTTGATTTCAATCGGAGACTTCTCCAAAGAGGAGATTCTTCACGTATTGGAAACCGCAAAAGAGTTCGAACAGAACAAAGAGCAGAATTTCCTTGAGGGAAAGGTCATTGCCAGTCTCTTCTTCGAACCCTCAACCAGAACAAGGCTTAGCTTTGAGACGGCAATAAACAGACTGGGAGCCAAGGTAATAGGCTTCTCGGATGCCACTAATACCAGCCAAAGCAAAGGAGAAACCCTGAAAGACACCATCATGATGGTATCCAACTATGTCGACATGATCATCATGAGACATCCGCTTGAAGGCAGCTCACGCTATGCTTCGGAGGTTGCTTCGGTTCCTGTCGTAAATGCCGGAGACGGTGCCAACCAGCATCCTTCACAGACTCTGCTCGACCTTTATTCGATACTTAAGACACAGGGAACACTGGAAGGACTTACAATAAACATGGTCGGGGACCTTAAATACGGAAGAACCACCCACTCGCTTCTGCAGGCAATGTCCCACTTCAATCCTAAGTTCATATTCACTGCACCTGAGGAGCTCAAGATGCCAAAGGAATATAAGGCGTTCCTTGACAGCAAAGGCATTGAATACATTGAGACCACGAGTCTGGAAGACAATCTCAACGACTGCGACATTCTATATATGACTCGTGTCCAGCAGGAGAGGTTTACTGACCCGATGGAATACGAAAGGGTCAAGGATGTCTACACCTTGGATGCTTCGATGCTCGGAAATGTCAAGGAGAACATGAAGATATTGCATCCGCTCCCTCGAGTTACCGAAATCAATCAGGACGTTGACGAGACTCCATTTGCATATTATTTCAAACAGGCAGAAAACGGATTGTACGTCCGTATGGCAATCATAAGTTATCTTTTAGGTTACAGATAGGAATCATGACACATGAAGAATTAGTAGTCAGCGCACTGGAAAATGGCACAGTGCTGGATCACATCCCTGCTGAAAATGTTTACAAGGCTTTGGACATCCTGAATCTGAGAGGGATAGAAAGCCAGATAACCATCGGTATCAATCTGAACAGCAAGATCTACGGCAAGAAGGGAATCATAAAGATTGCCGATAAGTTCTTCGAAGACCATGAGCTGAACAAGCTTGCCCTGATTGCCCCAAAAGCAACAGTCAACATAATAAGAGACTTCAAGGTCGTTGAAAAGAAGAAACTGGTGATGCCGGAAGAAATCATCGGAATAGCAAAATGCCGTAACCCGAAATGCGTCACAAATCACCAACCGATCAAGACAAGGTTCACCACAATTGCCGAAGGTGACAATATTTCACTTTTATGTCACTTTTGCGAAAAAATTACCAGCTCAAGACATATATTCTAAAAAGAATTGTTACATTTATTCCAAATTTGATTAATAATTAAAAACATAAAATACCATGAAGAAGGTTCATAATTTCAATGCAGGCCCATGTGCTCTGCCGCAGCAGGCCGTCGACAAGGCTATCGAAGCTCTTAAGGATTTTGAAGGAACAGGCATGCCTGTTATCTGCGTTTCACACAGAAGCAAGGAATGGAGTGCAGTAATGGATGAATGTCGTGCACTGTGGAAGGAACTCCTCAACATTCCTGACACTCATGAGGTCCTTTTCCTCGGCGGTGGTGCAAGTCTCGGATTCCTTTATGTTGCCATGAACTTCCTTGAGAAGAAGGCAGGATACCTTGAGACCGGAGTATGGGCAAAGAAGGCGTTGAAAGAGGCCAAGGGACTTGGTGAAGCATATGCTGTAGCATCTTCTGCTGACACCACTTTCAATTATATCCCTAAGGGTTATGAAATCCCTGCAGACCTCGACTATTTCCACATCACCACCAACAACACCATTTACGGAACTGAGATCCAGACAGACATCGACTGTCCTGTTCCGCTTATCGCCGATATGTCATCTGACATAATGAGCAGGCCTGTGGACGTGAGCAAGTATGCCTGCATCTACGGTGGTGCCCAGAAGAATGTAGGCCCTGCCGGAGTGACATTCGTAATCGTACGCAAGGATGCTCTCGGAAAGGTAAGCCGCTACATTCCTACAATGCTCGACTACCGCACCCATATCGACGGAGGTTCAATGTTCAACACTCCTCCTGTATTCTCTATCTACGTAATGAACGAGACTCTCAAATGGGTCAAGGAAATGGGTGGTGTCGAAGCTATTCATAAGATCAACAAGGAAAAGGCTGCTCTGCTTTATGCAGAAATCGACCGCAACCCTCTCTTCAAGGGAACAGCTGCAGTCGAGGACCGCTCTATCATGAATGTATGCTTCGTGATGGCTGAGGGTTATGAACATCTGCAGGATGAATTCATGACATTTGCAAAAGAAAGAGGCATGGTAGGAATCAAGGGACATAGGTCTGTCGGAGGATTCAGAGCATCCATCTACAATGCTTGTCCTGTTGAAAGTGTGCAGGCCCTTGTTGACTGTATGAAGGAGTTTGAAGCATTAAAGAAATAGTCTGACATGAAGGTATTAGTTGCAACTGAAAAGCCTTTTGCAAAGGTTGCCGTCGATGGAATAAGAGCTATTATCGAAGAACACGGCCACGAACTGCTCCTCCTTGAGAAGTATACTGAAAAGCAGCAGCTTCTTGATGCTGTGGCTGATGTCGATGCTTTGATAATACGCTCCGACAAGATCACGAAGGATGTTGTAGAAGCCGCACAAAACCTTAAGATTGTGGTACGTGCCGGTGCAGGATATGACAATGTGGATCTCGCTGCATGTACAGCAAGGAATATTGTTGTCATGAACACGCCTGGTCAGAATTCCAATGCAGTGGCGGAACTTGCCATAGGAATGATGATCTACATGTCACGTAATCACTTCAACCCGGGAACAGGATGCGAATTGAGCGGCAAGACTCTTGGAATCCAGGGATTCGGAAACATCGGCCAGCTTATTGCAAAAAAAGCCGTTGCCCTCGGAATGGATGTTCTCGTCTATACCAACGAGGTCAAGGAGAAACACCAGAGATGGAATACCATCTTCTCACTGGAAAAGCTCTATAGCACATGTGACTTCATATCCGTAAACATCCCTGCAACTGCCCTTACAAAGGGATGTGTAAGCTACGACCTTATCTCAAAGATGCCTAAGGGCGGATGTCTTATAAACACAGCCCGCAAGGAAGTTATCTGCGAAGAAGGGCTCGACAGGGCTCTTTCTGAGAGACCTGATTTGAAATATGCCACTGACATAGCTCCTGTAAATTACGCCGAGCTCAAGGAAAAGTACGGAAAACAGATTTACAGTACTCCTAAGAAAATGGGAGCCGAGACTGCCGAGGCAAACATCAACGCAGGATTGGCTGCTGCCAATCAGATTGCGGCTTTCTTCGACACAGGATGCACAAAATATCAGGTAAACAAATAATCCGGAACCATCATGGTAAGAGTAAAACCGTTTGCGGCCATACGTCCGCCAAAACAATATGTTGAAGAAGTTGCAGCACGTCCATATGATGTACTCAACTCTGCAGAAGCCAAGATCGAAGCCGGTGAGAAGTCTCTCCTGCACATAACCAAGCCGGAAATTGACTTTGACCCTATAATCGACGAACATAGCCAGCCTGCATATGACAAGGCTGTGGAGAACTTCAGGTCATGGCAGGAAAAAGGATGGCTCATTCAGGATGAAAAGCCATGCTACTACATCTACGCACAGACAATGGAAGGCCGCACACAATACGGTCTTGTCGTATGTGCACATACAGATGACTATGCAGAAGGCAAGATAAAGAAGCATGAGCTTACGAGAAAGGACAAGGAGGACGACCGCATGATCCATGTCCGCATCCAGGACGCCAACATCGAGCCGGTGTTCTTCTCTTATCCAGACAATGAAGAGGTCGATGCAATAGTCAACCGATATATTGTCGAAGAACCGGAGTATGATTTCACAGCTGCAGATGGATTCGGTCATCATTTCTGGATTATTGACGACCAGGATGACATCGACAGGCTTACAGAAATCTTCGCCCAAGTACCGGCTTTCTATGTGGCAGACGGCCACCACAGGACAGCTGCCGCTGCCAGAGTTGGTGCAGAAAAGCGCGAGAACAACCCTCAGCATACCGGTGAAGAGGAATACAACTGGTTCATGACTGTTGCATTTCCTGACAGCCAGCTCAAGATCATTGATTACAACAGAGTGGTGAAAGACCTCAACGGACTTACTGCCGGAGAGCTTGTAGAGGCCCTTTCTGAAGATTTCGAGATCAAGGAAGAAGGTGCAGAAATCTACAAACCAGGCAAGCTTCATGAGTTTTCAATGTACCTTGAAGGCAAGTGGTACTCCCTGATGGCAAAAGAAGGAAGATACGATGACAGCGATCCTATCGGAGTTCTTGACGTTACCATTCTCTCAGATCTTGTACTTGACAAGATACTTGGCATAAAAGACCTGAGAACAGACAAGAGAATCGATTTCGTCGGTGGAATCAGAGGCCTCGGAGAGTTGTCACGCAGAGTGGACAGCGGAGAGATGGCTGTTGCATTTGCACTTTATCCAGTGTCTATGAAACAGCTGGTTGACATTGCTGATTCCGGCAACATCATGCCTCCTAAGACCACATGGTTCGAGCCTAAGCTGCGCAGCGGTCTGGCAATTCATAAGCTAAGCTAAGAACTGGGAACATACGGATGAAAAAGGTGAGCAAAAGGTCCTCAGACCAATTGCTCACCTTTTTGCTAATCTGGGTTCATCAAGCCATTGTGCCGCCGACAAGATCAAGAATCTCCGCTGTTATCTCCTGCTGACGTCCTTTATTATATGCCAGTGTCAGTTCGGAAATAAGATTTTCTGCATTGTCGGACGCTATCTGCATTGCCATTGTCCTCGCCGCATGTTCAGCCGCAGCCGCATCCAGAACAACTGAATACATCTTCAGCATCAGAACTTGAGGGAGCAGCTCTCTGACCAAAGAAAGAGGGTCCGGCTCAAGAATATAATCCAGTGGCTCTGCTCCCCTGTCATAATCATGAAGAGCAAGCGGGAGATAGTTTTCTCCGACTACAGGCTGCGAAGCAGGTGAAGCAAAATGACTGTAGACCATCATCACCTGAGACACTTCTCCTGTTATGAAACTTTCTATAATATCTTCTGCAAAATCTGTGGATTTTTCATAATCCGGTTTTGCTACCAGTTCATGCAGGTCTTTCTTAAGCTCAAAACCTGATTTCTGAAGAGCATCCGCCGCCTTCTTACCGGCGGCATATATATCAATGTCCTCCTTTGCATAACCTGAACGTAACAGCCTGTCAAGAAGATCTGTAACATATCTTATGACATTGGCATTGAAAGCTCCGCAGAGAGAACTGTTTGAAGAGAACACCACAACAGCGACACGACCGACATGGTCTTTCTTAGGCAATTCATCCACATGAATATCCTGAAGCACCACTGGAGAATGTCCATGAGGATTACCCAGGCCCAGTTCGTCATGGATTGCTTTCTGAAGATCATCATCCTGCAGCATACCCGCAAGGATACGGTGAAGCTGCCTCTCGTAAGGGAGCTTGTTTCCCAATGCAAGCTGTGCCTTACGGAGTTTGGCCGACGCAACCATCTTCATGGCAGAAGTGATCTTCAACGTGCTCTTGACCGAACCTATACGTGTCTTTATTTCTTTAAGCGATGCCATCCTTAATGTTATAAGAGACCTCTTACGATTGACTCAGCCTCACGTTCAATTATTGCAAAGATTTCAGGATCCGTCTTTCCCTGGGATAAAGGAACGATGACATCCTCATTATGAAAGGCTTTCATCTTGCTGAGGAATGTTGTCTGGAAATCACCCACCATTTCTATCGGAAGATTCCTCAGGAGACCTTTCGTTCCACAATAAAGAACAGCTATCTGCTCTCCCACAGGCATAGGAGAATACTGAGGCTGTATCAGAAGACGGTTATTCTTCCTGCCCTTGTCCAAAGCCATGACGGTAATAGGGTCCATATCGCTGCTGAACTTTGAAAAAGCCTCAAGTTCGCGATATTGTGCCTGGTCTATCTTCAGAGTACCGGCAACCTTCTTCATGCTCTTTATCTGGGCATTGCCACCTACTCGTGACACAGAAATACCCACATTGACTGCTGGTCTGAAACCCTGATTGAAGAGGTCTGTTTCAAGAAAGATCTGTCCGTCTGTAATAGAAATGACGTTGGTCGGAATGTATGCAGAGACATCTCCTGCCTGAGTTTCGATTATAGGCAGGGCCGTAAGCGAGCCTCCTGCCTTGACCTTACTCTTCAGCGTTTCAGGCAGGTCATTCATCTTCTCAGCGACCTCCTGCTGTCCAATAATCTTTGCCGCCCTCTCCAAAAGCCTTGAATGAAGATAGAATATATCTCCCGGATATGCTTCACGACCAGAAGGACGACGAAGAATAAGAGACACCTCACGATATGCTACAGCCTGCTTGGAAAGATCGTCATAGACTACCAGAGCATGGCGTCCCGTATCACGGAAATACTCACCTATGGCAGCTCCGGCAAACGGAGCATAATACCTTAGTGCTGCAGTATCGGCCGCTGTAGCTGCAACTACTATGGTGTAGTCCATCGCCCCTTTCTCTCTCAGAGTATTCACGATGTTCGCGACTGTAGATCCTTTCTGACCGATTGCGACATATATGCAATATACCGGATTACCGGCCTCATATGCAGCCCTCTGATTAAGAATCGTATCGATGGCAATTGCAGTCTTACCTGTCTGTCTGTCTCCGATGATAAGTTCACGCTGTCCCCTTCCGATAGGAATCATTGAATCAATTGCCTTCAAGCCTGTCTGGAGGGGTTCATTCACCGGCTGACGAAAGATTACACCAGGTGCCTTTCTCTCAAGAGGCATCTCCACAAGGTCTCCTTCGATTCTGCCCTTTCCATCCAGAGGCTCACCCAAAGGATTGACAACACGCCCTACCATTGACTCGCCGACATTGACAGAGGCTATCCTTCCAGTACGACGAACAGTCATACCTTCCCGGATCTTATCTGTCGGTCCAAGAAGGACTGCACCGACATTATCCTCTTCAAGATTCATGACAACTGCCATGATTCCATTATCAAACTCCAGAAGTTCTCCGGCCTCTGCATTGAGAAGCCCATATATTCTCACGACTCCGTCACTTACCTGCAGGACTTTTCCTACCTCCTCAAGATGAAGGTCGGAACTGATTTCCTTAAGCTGGCTCAATAGGACTTCAGAAATTTCAGAAGGTCGTATAGTATTCACCATATAAAATAAATTTGTCTACATCACTAATCTTCATTGCAGATCAGACTATACGGTCAGTCTTTTCTACAAGCACTTGTCTTAATCTGCGGAACTGGCCCTCCACACTTGCATCCACCCTGTAATCACCGATTTCCAGCACGAATCCTCCGATAAGTTCAGGATTGACGTTTTCCAGCAGATGCACCTCTGCTCCTGTCCTCTCGCGGAGTTTTTCTTCGAGACCATGGCATACCCCCTCCAATCTGACGGCAGTATGAAGCTTTCCGACCTTTATGCCGTTCTGGGAATGGTACTGATCCACAAAAGAAATGAATATCCTGCATAGCAGTTCCATTCTCTTCTTGGCATATACGAAACGGATAAAGCGGTCCAGATCAGGTTCAATAGGAGCATTCAAGGATGCAGAAAGAAGGCTGCATTTCTTATCCACGCTCAGGTCTTCAAGATTCTGAACAAAATGCTTGAGGTCAGGCAGTTCGTTCATCACAACAAGCATATCGCAGATCTGGCGATAAACCCCCGCTCCTGATCCGGCATCATTCACCAGCATCAGAAGAGCCTTGGCATATCTTGAAGATATCACACCTGCATTCATGATATTCAGGATTTACTCACACCATACAAGTCGGAAGCCTCATCTGCCATCTTGTCCGCCAAAGCTTTCTGCTTCTCATCAGAAGACAAGTTCTCACGGACAATCTTTTCAGCAATCGAAAGAGATAAGATAGCAACTTCACGTCTGACTTCTCTCAACGCTGCGTCCCTCTCTTCCGCGATCTTCTGCCTTGCATCCTCGATGATCTTCTGGGCCTCCGCCCTTGCCTGATCCTGAGCTTCCGCTATCATCCGGTCACGTTCCTGGGCTGCTTCCTTCTTCATCTGAGCCTGTTCCGCACGTGTCTCGGAAATGATACGTTCCTTTTCCTGATCAAGATGTGCTATTGCTTCCTCTGCCTTGCGGGCAGCGGAAATGGCATCGTCAATTCTCTTCGCACGTTTCTCAACCATTCCGGTAATCATCGGAAAGCCGAACTTCGCAAGAATAAAGAAGACGATGGCAAAAATAATGGTCATCCAGAATATCAGACCACTATCCGGCAGCATCAGATTCATCAGACAGAACTACATTACAATAGCCATCAGACAGGCAATGATTGCAAAAAGACAAGCTCCTTCCACAAGGGCACCGATAATCAACATGGCTGTTCTGATGTTTCCTGCTGACTCGGGCTGGCGTGCGATTGATTCCATAGCCGAAGAACCGATCTTACCGATTCCCCAAGCAGCAGCCAATGCAGCTAATGCAGCTCCGACAGCACCAGCGACCTTACCCCAGATAGCTGCCCCTGCAGCCTGTAATAGAATTGTAGATAGTAACATAATTTATCTGTATTAGTTTGTTTGTAAATTGCATCTAATGTTCCTCCTGACGCGACATGCCTATGAACACGCTTGAAAGCATCGTGAAAACATAGGCCTGAATAAAGGCGACAAGAAGTTCAAGACAATCCATGAACACGCCGAAAAGCATGGTCACGACTGTCATGGAACCATTTATAACCGGTCCGAGCTTGGCAGTGACAAAAATGACCGACACAAGCCCAAGAATCATTGCATGTCCTGCCAGAATATTTGCAAAAAGCCTGACCATCAAGGAGAAAGGCTTTGTAATCATTCCAAAGATCTCTATTATCTGCATCAGTGGGATCGGAAACTTCAGAAACACCGGAACATCCGGCCACAGGATTTCCTTCCAATAATGCCTGTTTGCAAAGAGATTGATCGCCACAAAAGTACACAATGCAAGGACTAGAGTCACCGCAATATTTCCCGTCACGTTCGCCCCACCAGGAAAGAACGGCACGATTCCCAGCAGATTGCTCAGAAAGATGAAGAAGAACACTGTCAGCAGATATGGAGTGTATTTGCGGTAATCCGGGCCAATGGAAGGCTTGACCAAGTCATCATTCACCATCATCACCATCATTTCCATGAGCCCTGCAAAACCCTTTGGAGCCTTTTCTGAGGCATCATTCCTTCTATACCATCGTGCCGTATACAGCACAAGGAAAACCAGAAGGACAGCGGTAAACATCAGTGATGCGACATTCTTTGTTATGGAGATGTCAAACGGCCTGATTATCTCACCGTTCTCTCCGTACTCTACAATCTTGTCCTGGTACCTTCCCTCCTGTGCTATGAAAAGTCCTTCATATCTGTGTCCGTGCTCAAGTTCTGAAGACATGAAGCAATGCCATCCGGTACTGCTGCGGACTATACAAGGAAGCGGAATGGTCACATGCTTGCCATTCCAGTCGGTAATATGCCAGCCGTATGAATCGCCGATATGTCCGAAAAGCATGTCAGCTACATCCACAGAGCCATCCTTGACATCGTCCTCAAGCTTTTCCTGAGCAGATACAGGTTGCCAAAGGGACATCAGGAGCAAGACAGCTATGAACTTGAACAGTTTCATACTTCAGCACATACGGTTACCTTATTATCACTGATTTCTGCAAATCCATTCCTTATCTGCAGCTTTCCAGGCACTCCGCCTGACATATAGGTTATATCCCCTTTATGAAGAGAAGTGATCACAGGAGCATGATTCTTCAGCACCATGAACCGGCCCTTCACCGCCGGCAAAGAGACCTTTTCCACAGCCAGTTCAAGAAGTGTAGCTTCGGCTGTAAGTACTGTAAGCAATATGCAATCTCCGTTCTTCATCCTACTTTTCATCGTCGGCTGCAGCGATTGCCGCAAGCATATCCTCACCCTTCCTTATCGCTTCCTCAATGGTTCCAACATTAAGGAAAGCCTGCTCCGGTATGTCATCTACCTCACCATCCAGGATAAGCTTGAATCCTCGGATCGTATCTTCGATTGAAACCATCACACCCGGAACACCGGTAAACTGCTCCGCTACCGCAAAAGGCTGGGAAAGAAAACGCTGTACCTTTCTTGCCCTGTTTACAGTCAGGCGGTCTTCATCAGAAAGCTCGTCCATACCAAGAATGGATATGATGTCCTGAAGTTCCTTGTTCCTCTGGAGGATCTGCTTGACCCTCTGTGCTGTCTCATAGTGGTCTTCACCAACAATATTCGGGTCCAGGATACGTGATGTAGATTCGAGAGGATCCACAGCCGGATAGATTCCAAGCTCTGCGATCTTACGGCTAAGGACAGTCGTCGCATCAAGATGACTGAATGTCGTTGCAGGAGCCGGGTCGGTAAGGTCATCGGCAGGCACATAGACTGCCTGGACAGATGTAATCGAGCCGTTCTTGGTAGAAGTGATCCTCTCCTGCATCTGGCCCATCTCGGTGGCCAATGTCGGCTGATAACCCACTGCTGAAGGCATACGTCCCAGAAGAGCTGACACCTCGGAACCGGCCTGTGTGAATCGGAATATATTGTCTATGAAGAACAGAATATCCTTCGGCATGTCCATGTCATCGCTGTCACGGAATGATTCGGCCAAGGTAAGACCGGAAAGAGCCACGGACGATCTTGCTCCCGGAGGTTCGTTCATCTGCCCGAAGACCATCGCCACCTGGGATTTTTCCATCTCCTTGTAATCGACCTTCGAAAGATCCCAATGGCCCTGCTCCATATCCTTGAGGAACTCTTCTCCATAGCGTATCACTCCCGACTCTATCATCTCCCTCAGAAGATCGTTACCTTCACGTGTACGCTCACCGACTCCGGCAAATACGGAAAATCCGTCGTGCTTCTTTGCTATGTTATTGATAAGCTCCTTGATCAGGACGGTCTTTCCTACTCCTGCACCTCCGAAAAGGCCGATCTTTCCTCCTTTCAGATAAGGTTCAAGAAGGTCAATCACCTTGATTCCTGTGAAAAGAACTTCCTGAGACGTAGCAAGCTCATCAAATTTTGGTGGTTCCCGATGAATAGGCAATGCTCCGTCCTTTTGAAGTTCATTCATGCCATCGATCGTTTCTCCGATGACATTCATCACACGGCCTCTGATCTGAGTACCTACGGGCATGGTTATAGGAGATGCTGTCCTGACTGCCGACATTCCGCGACGCAGGCCGTCTGTACTGTCCATGGCAACAGTCCTGACCGTATCCTCTCCTATATGCTGCTGCACTTCTAAAATCAGAATACGACCATCGTCTCTGGTTACTGACAAAGCCTCATGTATGGAAGGTAGCTGTTGTTCTGATCCCTCTGAGTCTAAATGAAAATGTACATCAACTACGGGGCCGATGATCTGGGAAATACGTCCTGCTGGTCCTGGCATATACAAAAAATTAAGTTGTGAGCTGACAATCAGTCCACAACTTTCAAAGATAATAAAAATTCCGTCATTTCCTATTTTTCTCCTCAGTAAACTTTTTATCAATCAGGTAATCCAGCGAATAACGGCCAGGACCGGTAAGATACAGCCCAAGGAAAATAATGAGATAAATCAGAGCAAGTTCGCCCTCAGGCATCATGGCATCATGCACATCGAAGAAAGCGACAGTCATGGACACGATCATTGGCAGGAGGGTTAAACGGACCATCAACCCGGAAATCAAGAAGAGAGAACAGCAGAATTCAGAAAAGATGGAAAGCATGAGAGTCATATAGCTTCCAAAACCAAGTACGCTTGGGAAAGTATCGGACAACTGATTGAAATTGGTCAGTTTGTCAAGTCCATGCATAAAGAAGAGAACACCGAAAAACAGTCTGATAAGGAAAAGCAGAATGGAGATCACTTTCTCCCTGCAGTAATGAGGAAAGAGAAAATTATACAACATGGCTTTAAAAAATTAATACGCCTGCTGCAAAATCAAGAATTGTTCCATAAAAATCAAAAGTCCCCGGCATCGTGTGATGTCGGGGACTTGTATAAGAAAGTGGCAGCTACCTACTCTCCCACCTGGTGGGGCAGTACCATCGGCGATGGTGAGCTTAACTTCTCTGTTCGGAATGGGAAGAGGTGGATCC
>JAGAKH010000063.1 GCA_017625725.1 Bacteroidales bacterium
ATTATATGGCAAATATATAAAATATCCAGCAGATAACAAAAGCCAATGACATAATTTTGACAATACTTATCAATCAGGATAGCTGCCGACAACGAGCATCAGAAGAATTCCGATGAACCAGAAAATGATCTTGAAGGTGAACCTGGTCACTCCCCAGATGATATTGAACATTGTTCTCATAATACACAGTATTAACATTTTCAACTTATTGGGATGTGCAAGAGGAGCATCGAGTCACATCATCCACTGATATTTGACGCAAATATACAAATTCAGTTATATTTAACAATACATTTATTTTGTATTAACATCAACAATAGTATTATGTAAGTGCATTACTATCGTTAATACCGATTTTAATGACTTTCAGTTGAAGCATATGTTCCATCAAAAAGAAGTGATGATGCAAGGGTATGCGAAAGAAAACGCAGAGAATCCTGCGCGTTTGTTTACGGCAAGGCGAGATCGCTATACATCAAGGCCGCTTGCAGTTCACTTGTAGGATGGAATTTTGCGGAGGCTGAAGGTCATTCGGATCGGTAGTCTTCCATAGGAAGTATGTTTCCGTGACCGCACTCTTCAAGAATCTCCTTGGTGCGGCGGATGTCATCTGATGATGTGGAAGAGGCAAGGTAAAACATAGCGTCTTCAGCACTGCTGAGAGCGGCACAGATTTCTACAAGTCCGCCCTCTCCCATTTCCTCAGTTAGATCCCTCTGTCTGGTAATACTCTTGAGGGCCGCTGCCGTATTATCCAGTGCATCGATTCGTGCCTGATGAAGAGTCTCGTTCTGACATTCGGTAAGATGTGACAGCTTGTCACGGTTCGGTTTGCTTGAGTGGTTCATAAGATTGTTTAATTTGTTAATGATTATCCCGCTCATGAGTATCACTGGGCTCAAGGGACTGGGACCCCGTGGCGTAGCGGGAACCGTATTCTCAGGCGCCTTCAGCGAAGCGGATTTCATCATCACCCACCACAAGAGATGATGAAATAAGGAACCTGAGAAATGCCTGCATAGGTTACTGCTAATCCGGGGATGAACCGGAGCCTCTACGATACTCATGAGCCTTGTTTCTATGAATTTGTATTTCATTGACTATTAGACAATTTGCGCAAAGGTGGATTGTCGGAGTGACAAATAGCGTCACTGGGTGAAAAACATCGCCAATAATTGCAAGATTTACCCACAATAACCAAGATAATACCGATTTTGAAGTGACAGAGTGGCCGATTTACAAAAAATATCTATCTTTGTCCAACTTGTAGAAATCAAGAATAACAACATACATACGTAACTGTCGTTGGACTCACTCTCAAACGTGCGAAATTTAATGGATAGAGGACAATGGGCAATTACGTCTGCGCTTTGGCGTGGACGTAGCTCATTATATCCAAAGGCCGCACACCTGAGAGTTAATGGGTGAAATCCACGCCATTTTTTAGAAACGAACACGGTATCGATACGGGGCAATCATGGAGGTATCCATGGTCGCTCCTTTTTTATCCACTAAAGTAATTTCTATAGAATGGACCACGGACGAATTGATCGCCTTCTGAACCTCATGTGGCTTCTGAGCAGCAATGTAGACTACACTATTCCCGAACTATCTGAAAGACTGGACATCTCGAAGAGGAGCATATTCCGGTATCTCGACTCCTTCAGGAAGGCACACTTTGCAGTAGTCAAGAAGTCTCCTAACACTCATAAGCTCCTCAGAATGCCAGTCAAAAGGATCGATTTGTCTGAACTTGTCCATATCTCCGAAGAAGAAGCCCATATTCTCCATGCACTTCTCGCCGCCCTTTCCGGCGACAGTCAGGTGCTGATCAATCTTGAGCAGAAGATCTCAGCACTCTTTGACGCCACAAGCGTCACGGAGATAATCGGCAACAGAAGAGCAGCCGAACATATCATGCGATTGAAGGAAGCTATGGATGAAAAGATGCAGGTCAAGCTGCGGAATTACGAATCCGGAAACACAGAATCCGTATCTGACAGGATTATAGAACCAATCCGTTTTTCCAGCAACTATACGGATGTCTATGCCTATGAAACTTCATCAGGCCAAATCAAGACATTCAAGATTGCTCGGATAGGCTCTGTGGAGATTCTGATGAGAGATTGGCAATATGAAGACAAGCATGAGGTCATCGAGCCTGACTGCTTCAGGATGAACGGGAAGCAGTCTTTCAATGTCACACTGAGAATGACACTGAAGGCCAAGAACCTTCTTATTGAGGAATACCCTTTATCGCTGAAGGGCGTCATCCAGGAAGGAGGTTATTGGTACCTTAAGACGGAAGTCAAGGATCTGGCCGGAGTAGGACGGTTTTACCTGGGACTATCCGATCAGATATCAATCGTGGATTCTCCGGAACTTACTGAATATGTCAAAAGACATATAAGGAAAAATCTGTCAGAGTATTTATAAAGGAATGCCGTTCTTGAAATTTCATTAGATTCGCATTATGGTTACGGAGGAGAATATACGATTGACAGGATTTCCAATCAGTTCAGATTTCCGGATATGGGATAAGGGTGGAAAGAATATTGCCTGAAAAATAACATCAAGAAAGGCAGCTCGGAGAACTACTCCGGGCTGCCTTGGGAGATAGAGGTTCACGTCATCCCGACGCTCCTCCAGCCGATCGGCTAGCAAGGTCCGGCAGAACCGCCGGTGAGGGCCTGCGACCCGGCTATTCTTCAGCCAGGTCGCGTATCTTGTTCACGATGATGTCGAAGCCTTTATGTTCGACACCTTCCTTGTCTGTCCAGTTGTTAGGTGCAAGCTTTCCTGTGATGAGGACTTCCTGTCCCTTCTTCAGAAGGTCCCAAGGGACTGTCTGCTTGTTGTCGTCAAACTCCTTCTTGAAGATGACGCAG
>JAGAKH010000008.1 GCA_017625725.1 Bacteroidales bacterium
CCTTTGCCATTGTATATAACTTTTTTAATTAATTCATAATTAGCGGGCTGCAAATATCGCATAAAAAAATCGCAATTGCAAAAATTCTATACAAATTTGAAGAACCTCCGCCATCTTATATTCTTTGGAAACTTGTTGTTCCCATCAATTGAGAGCCAGATCAATGCGGGTTTTCCGACTATATGATCTTCAGGTACGAATCCCCAATATCTTGAATCAAGCGAATTGTGCCTGTTGTCTCCCATCATAAAATAATAATCCTGTTCAAAAGTGTAAGTGTGAGCTTCTTCCCCATTGATGTAGATCACTCCTTCCCTTACTTCAAGTTCATTTCCTTCATAAGAAGTAATGATTCTCTCATAAAGAGGCAGAGATGAGATCGTAAGTTCCACCATGGCACCCTTCTTAGGAATCCATAGGGGCCCGAAATTATCTCTTGTCCACCTGTAGTCTTTCGAAAACGGGAATATGGTCAGATCAGAATCCGGATAATCCGGTGGATATACATCTATATTCTGTTCTACAGAAACCACGTTTGTAAAAGACTTGATGTCATCCAGCATTTCTGCTGTCAATGGCATTGCCGGATAACCGGGAAGAGTCTGATCATACCAAAGTTCCTTCACATTGAGACCGACCTTCTCCAAATTGACAGGATTGATTCTCTGACCTGAGGTAATCACGGTGTATGAGTTCTGGACTCCCGGCCACACCTCCTGCGGCACAGAATCTATATATACCTGTCCATCAATAATCTGAAGGGTATCTCCCGCAACTGCTACGCATCTTTTGACATAATGGTCCTTTTTATCTGAAGGGCGTACCTTGACAGGTCCATAATGTCTGACAGCATAGTCTCTGCCCACTGTTCTGGAAACCATATAGTAATCATCTGCAGGAGCTTTCACAAGCACTGTGTCTCCATGAGGAAACCCGAATACCACATAGTCGCCGGTCTGGACACTACCAAAACCTTTAAGCCTCTTGTAATCAGACTGGATAAGGGTAGAATATGACTCCTTTCCAGCGATCACATTGTGGGTGAAAGGTATGGTCAATGGCGTCTGAGGAAGCCTTGGACCATAAGAAAGTTTGCTTACAAACAAGTGATCTCCTGTATATAAGGAACTTTCCATTGAGGATGAAGGAATCTTAAAAGCCTGGAAGAAAAACGTATTGATGAAGGTGACAACCACCACTGCAAAAATTATCGCGTCTACCCAATCGAGAAGAGCGTTTCTTTTTTCTCCTTCCTTGTATTCCTTCTTCCAGAACAGCCATTTTACCTTTTTGGTTATATGACCGTCAAAAATAGGAACAAGTCCAAAGAGCCACCAATAGTTTCCGAGCCAGATCACCCACAAAATGTAAAGTACAGCCCAAAAGCCGAACCTTGCCCACTTGTTATGGTATAGATCCTTCAAGCTCATCAGCTCAAACTATTTTACAGAATTGATAATAGCCTCGAATGCCTGAGGATTATTCATGGCAAGGTCTGCAAGAACCTTACGATTCAGACCGATGTTCTGCTTTGCAATACGTCCCATAAGCTGAGAGTAGGTCATACCATACTGACGTGCAGCAGCATTGATTCTCTGAATCCAAAGAGCACGGAAAGTGCGCTTCTTGTTCTTACGATCACGGTAAGCATATGTAAGACCCTTTTCATAGGTGTTCTTTGCTACCGTCCAAACATTCTTTCTTGAAAGAAAATTACCGCGGGTTCTTTTAAGAATCTTCTTGCGGCGTGCCCTTGAGGCAACTGAATTTACCGATCTTGGCATAAATTTAACTGTTTTATGGAGGCAGTGTCCGTTTTATCAGGAGCTTTTCGACTGCGTTCCAAGTTTAACTTAAATAACTTGCGTAATCTTTATGATTACATTCCCAATAAAGCTTTGACTCTCTTCTCGTCAACATTGGCAACGATAGCGATGTGAGTCAAATTTCTCTTCTGCTTCTTGGTCTTCTTTGTGAGAATGTGGCTCTTGTAAGCATGCTTTCTCTTAACTTTTCCCGTTCCGGTAAGCGTGAAACGCTTTTTTGAACCGGAGTTGGTCTTAATCTTTGGCATAGTTAAATTTGATTTAGTTAATAATTATTGTTATCCAATCCCTTGGATTACTTTTTCTTAATTGGTGCGATCATCATGATCATCCTCTTGCCTTCAAGTTTCGGCATCTGCTCAGCTCTTCCGTAATCTTCCAACTCTACTGCAAATCTGAGGAGCAGTTTTTCTCCCTGATCGGCATATATGATAGAGCGTCCCTTGAAAAACACTGAGGCCTTCACCTTGGAACCTTCCTGAAGGAATTCCTGGGCATGCTTTAACTTGAACTGGAAATCATGTTCATCAGTATTCGGTCCGAACCTGATTTCCTTTATGACTATCTTGGCAGCATTGGCCTTCATCTCCTTCGCCTTCTTCTTCTGCTGGTAGAGATACTTCTGATAGTCAATAATCTTACATACAGGAGGATCAGCCTTAGCACTGATCTCAACCAGATCAAGATTCTGCTCATCAGCCATTCTTAATGCATCCCTGAGCGAGTAGACACCCTGTTCCTGGATATTTTCTCCCACGAGACGTACCTGCAAGGCTGTGATCTCTTCATTGATTCTCAATCCGTCATCGTCCTTCTTGACATTAGGTCTCATTCCTGGACGATTTCCGTTCGGTCTTGGGCCGCTTGGGCGTGGACCGGGTTTAAATGGTGCTGCGATAAATTAGTCCTCCTATAAGTTAAGTTAATAAAAAATATTAAGTTATGACAGCTGATCCTTTATCTCATTGCTTACCAATGCGACAAATTCATCAACCGGCATAGAACCTGCGTCTATTCCGCCCTGTCTTCTGACAGAAACTGTACCTTCGGTCATTTCCTTTTCACCGACAATCACAAGGAAAGGAATCCTCTTGAGTTCACTCTCACGGATTCTCTTGCCGAGTGTTTCGTTTCTATCATCAACGGCGGCGCGAATATCGGAATTATTCAGCAAATCACAAACTTTTTTTGCATATTCCTCGTATTTTTCGCTGACTGGCACGATGTTAACCTGATCCGGTGTGAGCCAGAGAGGAAGCTTTCCACCAGTATGCTCAAGAAGCACAGCCACAAATCTTTCGAGAGATCCGAAAGGTGCACGATGGATCATGATAGGACGATGCTTCTGGTTGTCGCTTCCGATATACTCCAATTCAAAGCGCTCAGGAAGGTTATAGTCAACCTGAATTGTTCCAAGCTGCCACTTTCTTCCAATAGCATCCTTCACCATGAAATCCAGTTTTGGACCATAGAAGGCAGCTTCTCCATACTCAACAACCGTATTGAGTCCCTTCTCTTCTGCTGCTTCGATAATAGCAGCCTCCGCCTTTGCCCAGTTTTCATCAGAACCGATATATTTTGACTTGTTATCAGGGTCACGCAGAGAGATCTGAGCCACATACTCGTTGAAGTCCAAGGTCTTGAAAACATAAAGAATGATATCGATAACCTTGCAGAACTCCTCCTTGATCTGATCGGCACGGCAGAAAAGATGTGCGTCATCCTGAGTAAAGCTACGTACACGAGTCAAACCGTGAAGCTCACCGCTCTGCTCATAACGGTACACGGTTCCGAACTCTGCAAGTCTGAGCGGAAGGTCCTTGTATGAACGTGGCTTTGACCTGTATATCTCACAATGGTGAGGACAGTTCATTGGTTTGAGGAGATATTCTTCTCCCTCCTGCGGTGTGTGGATAGGCTGGAATGAGTCCTTTCCGTATTTTGCATAGTGACCTGATGTCACATAAAGGTCCTTGTTACCGATGTGCGGTGTGATTACCGGGAGATAGCCGTAAGACTTCTGAAGCTTTCTGAGGAAGTTCTCAAGACGCTCACGAAGTGCTGCACCCTTAGGCAGCCACAAAGGAAGTCCCTGTCCTACTCTCTGGGAGAAAGTGAAAAGTTCCATTTCCTTTCCGATCTTTCTATGGTCACGCTTCTTTGCTTCTTCTATCATCTGGAGATATTCATCAAGCATGGACTTCTTTGGGAAAGTTACACCATAAACACGTGTAAGCATCTTTCTCTCCTGATCTCCTCTCCAATAGGCACCTGCAATTGCTGTCAGCTTGACTGCCTTGATAACCGATGTATCCTTGAGATGAGGTCCACGGCAAAGATCCGTAAAATCACCGTTTGTATAGAAAGTGATTGTTCCGTCCTCCAATTCGCTGATAAGTTCGCACTTGTATTCATCTCCTTTCTCAGTAAATGTCTTGAGAGCATCTGCCTTGGATACTTCTGTTCTGATAAAAGGATTCTTCTGACGGGCAAGTTCGATCATCTTGTCCTCGATTGCCTTGAGGTCAGCCTCTACAAGAGTCTTCTCGCCGAAATCCACATCATAATAGAAACCAGTCTCGACAGCAGGTCCGATACCGAACTTAACACCTGGATAAAGAGCCTCAAGTGCTGCTGCTAGGAGATGCGAAGATGAATGCCAGAACACATGCTTTGCCTCAGAATCCTCCCATTTATGAAGCCTGATAGAAGCATCCTCGACAATCGGACGTGTCACATCATATACTGTACCCTTTCCTGTGGTGTCATCTGCCGTAATTACTGTTGCAGCCAATACATCTGCTGCCAATCTTGGGCTTATGCTGTTTGCAATATCAAAAGCTGAGACGCCACTCTCATACTGTCTCACGCTACCATCAGGAAATGTAATGTTTATCATATCACTAAGTATTTATAATGTATAAAACAAGTCTTGTTAATCCAAGAATGCAAAGGTATGAATTTTTTTCTATCTTTGTACTGAGAAAGCAAGTAATATGGAACAAAATCTTTTAACTAAGAACATATGGAGTGAAGCAGGAAAGTCCGGACTGGTTCTTGGCCTGATTTCCATAGCATATATGTTCTTCAACCAGATCATTGCATCATCCGAAATTCAATCTGCGTTTTTAGGAACAGCGATCATATATCTGCTGTGGCTTGCAAAATTCATAGGATGCATCTGGCTGATGAGGGTCTTCATGATGAAATTCGCCAGAAATTTCGATATAAAAGATGCAGGGACCCTTCACAGATTCGGTCGTGCGACAGCCCTGCTCTCCGCACTGCTATACGCGGGCATTGCATTCGCAAACACCGCGTATATTTCAGCCGATCTGCTTCAGGAACAGTTAAGGATGACATTGGAGGCATACTCCGGCCTACTTGACTCCAACTCAAGGGATATGATGGAAGAAATGAGTCAGGATCTTCCACAGATGACCTTCTTTTCCAATCTGATATATTGTTTTGTCTACGGAACCGTACTTTCACTCATATTGTCACGCACGATTCCATCCGACAATCCTTTTGAAGACAATAAAATTGAAGAGCAATGATTATGGACGAGTTCAAGAAAGATCTTTCAATAGTTATCTCACTGTTCAACGAGGAAGAATCGCTTCCGGAGCTTATAAGCTGGATCGAGTCTGTAATGAATAAGGAGGGATATAAGTATGAAATCATCATGGTTGATGACGGAAGTACTGACAGGTCCTGGAATATAGTTAGAGAACTTTCCACTAAAAACCCATCTATAAGAGGAATATCATTCAGACGCAACTACGGAAAATCAGCTGCCCTTTATCATGGTTTCAAGGCAGCAGAGGGCAGAGTCGTAATAACAATGGACGCAGACCTTCAGGATTCACCTGAAGAGATACCGGAACTGTACAGAATAATCACAGAAGAAGGATACGACATAGTTTCTGGATGGAAGAAACAGAGATTCGACAACAAACTGACAAAGAATCTACCATCCAAACTTTATAATGCCACTGCCCGAAGGATAACCGGGATCAAGCTTCACGACATGAACTGTGGTCTCAAGGCATATCGCAATGAAGACGTGAAGAACATCGAAGTATACGGCGAAATGCATAGATACATCCCATATCTTGCAAAAAATGCCGGTTTCAACAGAATCACAGAAAAGCCGGTTCAGCACCAGAAAAGGAAATACGGTGTCAGCAAATTCGGCCTTGAACGCTTTGTAAACGGTTTCCTCGATCTTATTTCCTTGTGGTTCCTAAGCAAATTCGGTAAAAAGCCGATGCATTTCTTCGGATTCACGGGAATACTGATGTTTCTCGCTGGAGGAATCATGACAATCTGGGTAATTGCAGAGAAGCTTATACAGCAAAGTCAGGGTCTGGCTTATAGGGCAGTAACAGACCAACCACTATTTTATCTGGCACTGATTACTGTAATTCTGGGATTCCAGCTTTTCCTTACAGGATTTCTTGGTGAACTCATCTCAAGAAACAGTATCGAACGAAATCATTACAATATCAGAGAAGAATTCTAGAAGTCTCTGCTCGCATTGACCACTTGTGAAAGTTCTTTCATTACAACCTGGAGAATGCGAGTCTGAAAAGAAAGAAACACGTGGGATTCCACGGCATTTCAGCAAAATACCGCTCCCTTTCACTCCAATCTTCGGGGTATCGGGGGCGGTTTTCCAGTCTTTCTGACCGCGGTCCCCACCGAAACGATGGGACCAGGAGCACTTTTCCCTTGTTTCTGCCCGTGGTCCCCACCAGAATGATGGGACCAAGAGCACTTTCCCAGCCTTTCTGACCGCAGTCTCCAGCAGAACGCTGGTATCGCGAGCACTTTTCCCATGTTTCTGCCCGTGGTCCCCACCGAAACGATGGAACCAGGAGCACTTTCCACGCATTTCTGACCGCGGTCCCCACCGAAACGTTGGTGAGATTTACGAATAAAAATAAAGCCGTCCACGTAAAGGAACGACAGAAAATATAATTTGTACTTGGTCGGAAGAAGATGAATCTGATATGATATAAAATCAAAAGTCCCCGGCATCGTGTGATGTCGGGGACTTGTATAAGAAAGTGGCAGCTACCTACTCTCCCACCTGGTGGGGCAGTACCATCGGCGATGGTGAGCTTAACTTCTCTGTTCGGAATGGGAAGAGGTGGATCC
>JAGAKH010000064.1 GCA_017625725.1 Bacteroidales bacterium
TGATCGCAATCCAGTATGCACCAGTCGATGCCGTCTTCAAGAGGCTGAGTATGAGCATATTGTATGAAATCTCCTACTGTGCATCCTATGCTTTCCACAAAATGCAGATTGCGGAGATCATCCTTGTAATTCATATACGACTTCTCATTTCCGTTGATCTGTATGATATTCTCCGTATTATAACCGACAGGATAATCGGTCATCTTCTTTGTCTGCATCATAATTCCGATGCCGAAAATCACTGTTGCAATGCATATTGCACTTTGGAAGCCGATGAATATCTTTCCCATAACCGCCTTGTCGTGGTAACGGCTTTCTCCGCGGATCACATCGATCGGGCGGTATCTTCTGTTGAGTATGAAGTTGATTCCGCTTGCACAAGCAGCGGTAAGTAAGGCTGTTATGATGATTGCAATCACGACGGCGGCATTTCCTAACGGTCTGATTTCTACGCCGAAGAATGAACTCAATTCATTCTGTAATGCAAGTATCAGCAGGACAGCCAGAACGCAGGAACTTCCGACAAGGATCAATGCTTCGGCAAATCCTCTCAACACGATCTCGCTTTCTGATGTGCCTAGCAGAGACCTTGTAGCCGCCTCCTTGAGTCTGAAACGGGAGAAAGCGACGGTCAGCGAAATGTAGTTCAGAAGCGCGAAAGCAAGTATGACTATGCATATCAGGCTGAATGCGTTGGAGAACTTCGGGTCCGAGATATGGCGATAGTTGTATGCCGGTATATTTCCGTCCTTGATGTCCTTGAACGGAATGATGTCGGTCTGCTGGAAATCACGCTGGTCATATTCGTTATCGGTCTTGTGAGTCCTGATAAGGTTCAGAATCGCCTTTATGTCCTTCTTAGAATTCGGTTTGAACATATAACTGTCTCTATGATGTGGTGCTTCATAAAAACTTATGTACAGGTCAGCATTCGGAAGGACGTTTTTCCCTAGTTCCTCCGCTATACCTGTGATCGTATATGAACCCCTGATGTCCCAGTCTGCGTGAAGGCTGATGCTTTTGCCGATCGGATCTTCATCGGGAAAGACGGCGTCGGCAAGATGCTTTGACAGCACTAGATTACCTCTTGGCTCCAGCGGCTTGCTCTCCGTGTCTATAGGATCTGCCACCATAAATGCACCGCCGCCAGAAGTTACAAAAGGCCTCTCCGCACCATTGATTTTCAATGCCTGCTCCTGATCACCGTGGACCATATCAATCCCGAAGAAACTGAAGAAGTTGGAAGTGACCTCCATAGGGGAGACGAGCAGGCTGTCGCCATTCTCCTTTTTCATCTTCACCTGTCTGACAAGTTTGAAGCGGCACCATTCCTTGACCATCGGAATCTCCTGCAGGAAAGACCCCACTGCTCCTGATTGTCCTATCCCGGGGTATTCCCCGATTTCGGCCAATGCGTAAATCTCATCCTCATCCTCAATGTTGTCATTGACCTGGCTCTTGTCGATCAGGACTGATCCTAGAACGATAAGGAACGCCAATGCAAGGCTCAATCCCACCACCTCGATCGCGGTGTAGAGTTTGTTTCTGGATAAGAATCTCAGGTAACTTTTCATTTCTTTTTCTTATTTTGGGGTTCTAGTGAAGTTCATTACTTTATTCTTCACTAGAACTATCTCTTTCTGTTGTTTTTTCTTCTTTTCCTATGGTTCTAGTGAACTTTTACCTTTTGATGTTCACTAGAACTGGGTGAGATCCCCGTTCAGGTCGGGGATAAGGTTCTTGATGATATTCCGTCCCGTCATACCCGGCTCCGACCGGTCATCATTCCTTCTTCAGCGCTTCGGCCGGGTTGGTGCGGGCGGCGCGGGAAATCTGGATGAAGACGGCGGCAAGGGAAATAAGAACAGCAAGGATGATGGCGAGCGCATAGACCCACCAATGGTTCCCGATCCTATATACGAAGCCGTCGAGGTATCGTCCGCAGGCGAAGACTGCGACCGGAAGTGCGATGATGCAGGAGATGAAGACTATCTTCATATATTTCCATATACTGCCTGCAGTTTCCTCCTCAACAGTACTGCCGTACACTTTTCTGATGGCTATGTCCGATGTGCTTTCAGACGAAAAATATGTGCTCATCGCAACGAGTCCCATAAATGAAAGGAGAATGGAGAGGAACATAAACAGTTCCATTATCCTCATATTGCTCTTGGCTTCGGTGAGTTTTTCCGTGAGCAGATCCTCAATGTATCCGGCAGTCTTCGGTTCCATATATATGCCGTTGAGTTCTTCGCTGTATTTCCTGTATGCCTCTTCTATCGCCTTTCTGTTCTCGGCGCGATTTCCTGTAGTTTCGATGAGAAGGCCGGCACCATTAGCCATAAAAGGAGTGAAACTCTGTGTCTCATCCACTCTTACCCAGCACCAGCTGCCGGAGTCATCGATAAGGGCATCGAATATTGCAAAATCTTCAAGAATTCCTCCGAACCGGCTGTCCGGATTCGCCAGCCACATCATCTGATTTACATCCGGAATGCCCATCTGGGCTGCAAATGCCGACATATTGTCGTATGTGTCCTGTGTTGTCCATACGGAATTACCCGGGGCATATCCGTCGCTGTTCTTCTTTCCGAAATTATACATCTCGAATGCTTCTGTGTCACATATCAGCATTCCTATCATCTGCTCCTTTCCTGGGTCAGTCTCTACACTGCTTTCCACGAGCCCTCCCGGATAACCTTCCGAAAGACCGATTCTTGTCACGAAAGGCATTTTCCTGATTTCCTCTTCAAGCGGACCACGTTCTTTGATATCGTCCAGCCAGAGATAGTAAAGATCGTCGATATCTGCTCCGACAGGCCTTTCTGCCAGATGCTTCATCTGAAGTTCCATCATTATCGCCAATGCAATCAGTACGATCGACACCGCATTCTGCAGAGCTATGAATATCTTTCCGAAGACCCTTTTGCTGTCGGCTTTGAACTGTCCTTTAAGTACATTCATCGGACTGATCGATATGCCGATTGAAGCCGGGAGAATGCTGGCAGCCAGACCGATGGCCAGGCCGGTGACAAGATAGATGATGACGCAGATAGGGGAGATACTGACTCTGATTGGGATGTCGCTCTGGACCAGTCTGTTGATTGACGGCTCGGATGCGATGGCGATAAGCACGGCCGCTACGGTGCAGAAAATGCTGATTCCGACGGATTCTGCCACATATCTTCTGAATATCGACTTCCTGTCTGCTCCCGATACCATTCTGGTAGCCATCTCTCTTACTCTCTTTCCGGACATCGCTGCGCTGAGGTTGATGAAGTTTACCATTGCAGAGAAAAGAAGGATCAGCACGACTGCCAGCATAATCTTCAGCGTCCTGCTGTCGGCATTGTTAAGGCAATTTGCGAAGTCTGTATCTCCGGCAAAAAACACCTCGTCATATCTTAAGATGAATGGTTCATATCCCAGGTCGAACGGAGCGTTGTCGAATATCTTCTGCACTTCAGCCTTGACTTTCTCTTCCACATCTTCAATCCTTACCCCTTCGCGAAGCTTTATGAATGTGTATGAGTCGTGGATATATGGAACCGGTCTGCCACGCAAGTTGATGTTGTGGATTATGTCGCAATATGCAAACATTTCATTGTCAAAGTCTTCTATCACTCCGGCGACAATCTGTTCTGGACCTCTTTTGTGGATTCTGCTGCCGATGATCTTGTCTGCTCCTCCGTGCGCATTGGCAAAGCTCTCGCTGACAACCACATTGTTCACATCGTCGAACACATCAGCCGAACTGCTGATGAATCGGATATTGAACATCTCGAAAAACTCCTTGTCCACGTAGATGTTCTCGACGGGCACGACTTCACCATTCAGCCTTGTCGGGCTTTCAAAGATATCATAATAGCATCCGGCCTGCTCGATTTCCGGTATATTCGCCTTAAGGATTCCCGGCGAATCA
>JAGAKH010000065.1 GCA_017625725.1 Bacteroidales bacterium
GGCTCCCGACGTGACTGAAAACGAGAAAATCGGCCCCGAAACCAGAGCCGATGATATAAAAAGCGATGAGTTTGATCGGAAAAATACGGGAAAGTCTGCCGGTTGACTCAGATTGAAGGAATTAAATGACTATCCCTAATTAAGTTAAGAATACGAAAATGAGCCATCATCTACAGCATTTTGAGAAAAAGAAGAGAAGGATAACATTGAACGGCATATTTTACGCCATTATTTCTTCTGCATCCTTCGGCTTTTCTCCCCTCTTCAGCCTGGGACTTCTTGCTGCCGGACTGAACAATTTTGATGTGCTGTCATACCGTTGGTCAATAGCCGGTCTGGTTCTGGTGATATACGCTCTCTGTAAGAAAAAGAGTCTTAGGATCAATTCATTTGATGAAGCCTGGAAAATCTTTCTATTGAGTTTTCTCAGAGCCCTGACTTCAGTTACTCTGCTCATAGGCTATGCAAACATAGCAAGCGGTATTGCATCAACAATCAATTTCATGTATCCGGTCATTGTGGCAGTATGCATGATGTTCTTCTTTGGTGAAGAAAAATGTACGGTCAATTTTGTCGCAATTATATTATCAATATTAGGAGTATACCTGATGAGTGCTGGAGATGGACTGGATGTTGTAGGCGGAAACCGGGCTCTCGGACTTTCCTGCTCTCTTATATCAGCCTTTTCATTTGCCGCTTACTATCTCCTTATGAAACTCACAAAAGCCGATAAGATCGAGGTTGTAAAGTTTACTACATGGATAATGGTACTATGCGGCCTCTACTTCATCATAGGAGCATTTGTATTTGAAGGAAAACTCACAATAGCTACCGGAACAAAGACATGGCTATATATAGCAGGCCTAGGATTATGGTCCACAATGATATCGAATTTCACAGGTGTCAAGGCTGTCAGGAGGATAGGACCGACATTGACATCTATCCTGGGGGCACTTCAGCCACTTACAGCCGTTATTCTTGGAATCATTTTCCTCAATGAGCACCTTGGATGGAAATCCATTGCAGGAATCGCATTGATTCTCGCTTCTGTAATCCTTGTAGTGACTCACCAGAAAAAGAAAAGCAATGTAGGTCAATCCTGACACATTATCATGAAAAAGTTCCCGGATGCCAGCTTTTCCAGATCAGTTTCCGCATATCCCCTGCCTCTGAGTTCATCAAAGAGCACCGGAAGTGCAGATATGTCTTCAAGCCCCGATGGAGCGACCTCGATACCATCAAAATCACTGCCGATTCCCACATGGTCGATACCTACGATATCAACGACATGGTCTATATGGTCAGCTATTAGCCTGAAAGATGGTCTGGCAAGACTTTTAAGTTCGTCCTGTATCGAATACCAGGCCTCTCTTTTCAATGAATCTGATGGGTCTTTAATGAATTCTGCCTCTACGGCTTCTCCTTTTTCCATAATTCCAGACTCTCTAAGAACTGCCTGAAAGGATGAATCAAGAAATACAGGATAGAAATTGATCTGTATCACTCCTCCGGCATCAGCAAGGCAGCGTATCATGTCATCTGACATGTTTCGTGGATGTGAAGAGAGTGCCCTACAGCAGGAGTGCGTCGCAACAACGGGCTTTACAGATCGGCTTAATACATCGTAAAAAGTTGAATCAGAAACATGAGACACATCTATCAGCATACCGATACGGTTCATCTCCGTCACCAGGTCCTTGCCAAAAGGACTAAGTCCTCCCCATCTTTCATGCATTGGAGCACATGAATCACAGATTTCATTATTTCCTGAATGACATAAGGTAATATACCTGACCCCCATTCCATAAAGGGTATGCAGTCTGTCAATGGAATGACCAAGAGGAGAACCGTTTTCCAGGCCTAGAAAGACAGAGAAGAGTCCCTGTGACTTGTTCTTTATTGCCTGCTGGGGCGATGTTGCCATTGATGCAAGATGTGCATTCACCTTGACAGTGTCTGCAACACAGGCATAGAGCTTCATTGCATACTCCCATGCTGACTCCGGATCTGAATCCAAAGAGGCCGGAACATATAATGCAAAGAAAGCACCATCAACTCCTCCTTTCTTCAATTTAGGAAAGTCGACATGGGCATGAGTGTTGTCCAATGAGAGATCTCGCAGACGAAGTATCTGCGAAGGTGTGTCACAATGTGAATCCAGGACAAACATTATTTTACAACTCTCTGTCTTACAGCTTCATACATAAGAATAGCTGAAGCAACGGATACATTCAGTGACGTAATCTCTCCAGCCATTGGAATAGCAGCTTTTTCATCTGCCAGGTCTAGCATTGACTGAGATATTCCTTTACCTTCCGACCCCATTATGATGGCAACAGGTCCGGTCATATCCACATCGTATATCAGCTTGTCGGTCTTCTCTGTAGCTGCAACCAGCTTGAATCCGCTCTGTTTCAGATAATACGCAGCAAGACGGAGATTAGGGACCTTACATGTGTCAATCCTCAAAAGGGCTCCGGCTGAAGCTTTCACTGCATCTGCATTGATTGCTGCACCTCCTTTGGCTGGAACTATGATTCCAAAACCTCCAGCACACTCAAGACTTCTTGCAATAGCTCCAAGGTTCCTCACATCACTGACACCATCAAGAATGAGAAGTATCGGATTCTCCGAGCGGCCCAAAGCATTGTCCACAAGCTGCTCGATATCAACATAATCTATCTGGGAAATATATGCAATCACACCCTGATGGGAGCCACGGACAGTTCGGTTAAGCCTTTCACCTGGAACAAACTGGAAAGTGATTTCATTCTCCTTCAAGAGTTCCATCAGTTCTCTGAACTGAGCTCCTTCCAAGCCCTGTTTCAAAAGCACTTTGTCGAATTTCTTTCCAGCCTTGACAGCTTCCAGTACCGGATGCATTCCAAACAGGTACTGCATTTTCTTATCTTCCATATTTTTATATTTATTCCTTTATCAATCAAGAAATCGATTCACTCAACTTTTCCCATTCCGCCATCTTGAAATCAAGTTCACGTTTGTTTTCAAGATATGATCTTGTCAACTCCATGACATCATCATCCGGTCCAGGGGAGGATAAGACTGCCTCAATCTCTTTCATCTTGGTTTCTATTTCGTCTATACCCTTCTCTAGAAATGATATACGATTCCTTATTTTACGTTCTTCTTTAGATACGAATTTCTTGGCTTCATACTCCTGCTTAGCCTCCTCCTTCTTCTGGACCTGCTCAGCCGGCTTCTCCTCCGCAGGCTTGTAATGTCTCTCAAGTTCATTAAGAGTTTCAAGTCGACGTCTGGCCAGGAAATCCTGTACCCCTCCAAGGTGTTCCTTGACCTTACCATCTCTGAATTCGTACAGCTTGTCGACCAGACCATCAAGAAAATCACGGTCATGCGAGACGATGATCAAAGTACCGTCGTATGCTTTAAGGGCCTGTTTAAGTATATCCTTGGATCTGATGTCCATATGGTTGGTAGGCTCGTCAAGAGCAAGAAGATTATAAGGTCTAAGCATCAGCTTGGCCATTGCAAGTCTCGCCCTCTCCCCTCCGCTGAGCACGGCAACCTTTTTATCGATATCCTCCCCTTTGAAAAGGAAGGCTCCGAGAATATCGCGGAGCTTCATTCGGATGTCACCGACAGCAATTCTGTCCAATGTACCGAATACCGTATCATTCTTGTCCAGAATATCTTCCTGATTCTGGGCATAATAACCGACATTGACATTATGTCCGATTCTGGACTCCCCTTCCTTAGGATCCAGTTCGTTCATTATCACACGCATCAAGGTAGTCTTTCCCTCACCGTTCCTTCCGACCAAAGCGACCTTTTCTCCTCTTCTGACCTCTATATCAGCACCGGAAAAGACAATCTTCTCCCCGTAACCTACCTTCATTTCAACAGCTTTATATGCTATATCACCTGAACGCGGAGCAGGAGGAAACTTTACAGACAAAGTAGACCTGTCTTCTATATCGACTTCTATCCTTTCAAGCTTTTCCAACTGCTTCACACGTGACTGAACCTGATTGGATTTAGTAGGTTTGTATCGGAATTTTTCAATGAACTCCTCAGTCTTCTCAATCATTCTCTGCTGATTTTCGAAGGCTGCCTGCTGCTGTGCCAGTCTCTCCTTACGTAATTCTAGATACTTGCTGTACGGAACCTTATAGTCATGAATCCTGCCGACCATAATTTCCACTGTCCTGTTTGTCACATTATCAAGGAATTTTCTGTCATGGGAAATCAGCACCAAAGAGCCCTTATAATCCTTTAAATATCCTTCGAGCCATTCAATGGATTCAATATCAAGATGATTGGTAGGCTCGTCAAGAAGCAGGACATCCGGTTTGGAAAGAAGAATCTTGGCAAGTTCTATACGCATGTTCCAGCCCTGACTGAAAGTCTCAGTCGGCCTGGAAAGTTCTTCATATCTGAAGCCCAGGCCGATAAGGGTCTTCTCTGCCTGAACCTGCGGGTTATCTGATCGTCCGAGTGAAATCCGATCATTCACTTCATTCATCCTGATAATCAGATCCTGATATGCCTTAGACTCATAATCCTCTCTTTCTGAGAGCTCTACGGTAATCTTTTCAAGCTCTGCTTCAAGTTCAAACATATCAGCAAAAGCAGTCATAGCCTCATCAATGACACTACGCCCCCTATGATGTTCCATTATCTGAGGCAGATATCCTATCTTGACACCGGCAGGAACAGCCACCTTACCGGATGTAGGACTCTGGAAACCACAGATAAGTTTCAGTATTGTAGACTTTCCCGCACCGTTCTTTCCGACAAGACCGATCTTGTCATTCTCGCTGATATGGAAATTAATGTCATTCAGGAGAGTAAATCCTCCATATGCGACAGTCAGACTGTTAATCGATATCATCTTCCAAAGTGTTTACCAGTGCCGGATCTGCTTTTCGGCATATCACTATACTGAATTCATATAAAAGGTAAAGCGGAATTGTCACAATGAAAAGTGAAAACGGATCACCTGACGGCGTGATAAGTGCAGCAAGAATCACGACTGCACATACGGCATGCCTTCTATATGTCTGGAGCATGTCACGGGTAACAATTCCAAGTGCGGATAAAATGGCAATAACTGTCGGGAATTCAAATACAAGTCCGAAAGTCATTATTGTCGAAGTAAACAATGAGATATACGAACTGAGAGAGAATGTGTTTGGCACAAGAGGACTGACCTGATATCCAGCAAAGAAATTCAGCATAAGCGGAAATATTATATAATACCCCACTGCAAGACCGCAATAAAACAGGACAGAGGCAAAGGCAAATGCTTTTCTTACCGAAGTCTTTTCCCTCTCATACAATGCTGGAGCAATAAAACACCATAATTCATAAATGATATAAGGGAAACACAGAATCAAGGAACATATGAACGTCAGCTTCATATGTATCATGAACTGTGCGGACACCTCTATATTGACCAGAGACATCGAAAAGTCCAGTCCGAACAGTCTGTAAAGCCAGAAAGAACTGTCGGAAGGAGCCAGAACCACATCATCGAACAGAAAATCCTTGAAACAGAACAACACCACAGTCACCGTCAGAAAAACGACGGCGACTCTGATGATACATTTTCTGAGATCTTCAACATGATCCCAGAATGTCATTTCCTGGGATTGAACTGCCACTATTTATCAGATGATTTTTTCTCGGGTTCGGATTCAAGATCGTTCTTGATTTCAAGCACATCATCTTCTACTTCTTTCATTCCCTGCTTGAAACTCTTAACTCCTTTTCCTAATCCGCGCATGAGTTCAGGAATTTTCTTACCTCCGAAAAGGAGAAGAACTACAAGAGCTATTACAATCCATTCCCATCCCTGTATGGCAAGCGGCAAAATAAACAATGTGTTCATAATATCAATCATTAAAATGTTGTTCGAAAATATTCAAAAGTGACTTAGGGCAACGCACAGGTCTTCTCGTTTCAGAATTAATAAAACCAAGCATTACCGATCCCTCACAGACAAGCATGCCATCCTGATTGAATATTTCATTTCTTATATCCAGTCTGGCCTTTGGCAGCTCTTCTATATATGTAATGACATTCAAGCTATCGCCAAGCTTTGCCGGAGTCCTGTAGTGACAGTTCAAAGACACGACCGGCATCATCACTCCGGACTCCTCGATCTTCTCTATAGGGAGTCCGATCTTCTTGAGCAAGTCAACCCTGCCACATTCGAAATAACGTAGATAATTTGAATGATGGACAATCCCCATCTGGTCGGTCTCGTAGTATCTGACGTCTATATTTAGCTCGGTTTTTAGCATAACAAAAATGTTATAGGCTATAACAATAATGTTTTATCTACTATTCTTCAGTGCGTTAAGCGAGGCAGTGATACTTTCAATCTTTGAAAGCGAATCAGCCTCCTTTTTACGCTCGACTGCGACAACAGCCTCCGGAGCATTTGCAACAAAACGCTCGTTTGAAAGTTTTTTCCGCACACTGTCGAGGAATTTCTGCTGATATGCAAGGTCAGCTTCAAGCTTGGCAATCTCCTCTTCTACATTGATGAGACCTGACATCGGGATGAACATCTCGACAGTCCTTACCATGAAACGCTGAGCTGTAGAAAGGTCACCATCTGCTTTTCCTACTGTAACATTGGCAAGCTTCACAACGACAGGAAGAGCAACTTCAGGAAAATCTCCCTTTATCTTAACTTCAAGTGCCTCCCTAGGAGAGAGATTCTTGCTCTGTCTTACATTTCTGACTCCAGCCACAGCTTCACATGCCATCTCAAAAGCAGTAATGAGTCCTGCATCATATGGCTTTGCCTGAGGATAACGCTGATTCATGATCGTCTCACCTGGCTTACGCTCTGCCATATTCTGCCACAGCTCTTCAGTAATGAACGGCATGATAGGATGGATCATCTTAAGCAGCGAGTCAAAGAAGCTGATAGTCGATTCATAAGTCGCCTTATCAATTCCGCAACCATAAGCAGGTTTTACCGCTTCAAGATACCATGCACAGAAATCATCCCAGAACAATTTATAGATTGCCATGAGAGCATCGGAAATACGGAATTTCGAGAAATGATCCTCTACTGTTTCGATTACCTGGCTTAGTTTATTGTCAAACCACTCAACTGCCACTGCAGAAGCCTCTGGCTGAGCTGCAGAATCATCAACATTCCATCCGGTAACGAGCCTGAAGGCATTCCATACCTTATTGTTGAAGTTACGTCCCTGCTCTATCTGAGACTCATCATAAAGGATATCATTTCCAGCAGAACTGCACAGAAGCATTCCCAAACGCACCGCATCCGCACCATATTTATCTATAAGGTCTAGCGGATCCGGAGAATTTCCAAGGGTCTTGGACATCTTGCGTCCAAGTTTGTCTCGTACAATACCTGTAAGATATACATTGCGGAAAGGAACATCATTCATGAACTCATTTCCTGCCATAATCATACGAGCTACCCAGAAGAAGAGGATATCCGGTCCTGTAACCAGGTCATTAGTAGGATAATAATAAGCCAGATCAGCATTGGATTCTGCCTCCGGATGACCTGCCTTATTGGTATCAAATACGGAAATAGGCCATAGCCATGAAGAGAACCATGTATCCAGCACATCTTCGTCCTGACGAAGGTCAGAAGCAGTCAAAGCTGCATCAATCTTCTGAGCCATAGCTAAAGCTTCGCTTTCATTAGATGCCACTACCACCTGTCCATCAGGAAGATAATAAGCCGGGATACGCTGTCCCCACCAAAGCTGACGCGAAATACACCAGTCTCGTACATTCTCCATCCAGTGACGGTAGGTGTTACGATATTTGTCAGGTATGAGCTTGACCTTTCCGCTCTCGACAGACTCCAGAGCATCTTTTGCCAGAGCCTCCATCTTCAGGAACCACTGCATTGAAAGTCTTGGTTCTATTACAGCATTCGTTCTTTCAGAATAGCCGATCGGAGAAGTATAATCCTCCATCTTCTCAAGATTACCTGCTTCCTCGAGCATCTTGACTATCTTCTTTCGAGCATCGAATCTGTCCTCACCGACAAGGATCTGTGCCTTCTCGTTTAGACGTCCATGATCATCAATTATATCGAGTACAGGAAGATTATGTCTCATTCCGATCTCGTAGTCATTCACATCATGTGCAGGAGTAACCTTGAGGCACCCTGTACCGAAATCCATAGCGACATAGCTATCCTCGATAATAGGTATCTCCTTATTGATCAATGGAATAAGGACTTTTCTTCCCTTAAGCCAATGATATCTTTCATCTTCCGGATTAATGCAGATTGCAGCATCGGCCATTATGGTTTCCGGACGTGTGGTCGCAATGATTATGTATTTGTCAGTAGGATTTCCGTTACCGTCTGAAATGAAATACCTCAGATGGTAGAACTTGCTGACGGTATCCTTATGAATAACCTCCTCGTCACTTACCGCAGTCAGTCCTACCGGGTCCCAATTGACCATCCTGACACCTCTGTAGATGTATCCTTTATTGTAGAAATATACGAATGTATTAATCACAGCCTCGCTCAGGTCAGGGTCCATCGTAAACTTGGTCCTGTCCCAGTCGCACGAAGCACCAAGCTTGCGAAGCTGGCTAAGGATTATGCCGCCATGTTTCTCCTTCCACTCCCATGCATGCTGCAGAAACTGCTCACGTGTAAGATCCTCTTTCCTGATTCCTTCCGATGCGAGCTTCTGCACAACCTTGTTTTCAGTAGCAATAGACGCATGATCCGTTCCCGGAACCCAGCAGGCATTCTTTCCATCCATCCTGGCCTTACGCACAAGTACGTCATTCAATGTATTGTTCAGCACATGACCCATATGAAGGATTCCCGTAACATTAGGTGGCGGAATCACAATCGTATAAGGTTCTCTTTCATCAGGTTCAGAATGAAAAAACTTGTTCTCAAGCCAATAGGCATACCATTTATCCTCCGTCAAGGCAGGATCGTACTTAGCTGGAAGTTCCATATTATATAATTATTTATCAATCATTTACATTCACATCGTCTCCAATGGACGCAATATCATGCAAAGATAGCAAAAAAAACAGTATCTTTGCACTATGATGAAAGTACAATAATTTAAATGAACATATTATGGCAAACGAAAAGGAATTCAGCATCGAACTTAAGCAGGATGTAGCCAAAGGCTCTTATTCGAATCTTGCAATCATCACTCACTCGCACAGTGAGTTTATCATCGACTTCGCCACCATGCTTCCTGGATTGCCTAAACCTGAGGTAGGCAACAGAATTATAATGACACCTGAACATGCAAAAAGGCTTTTCCTGGCACTGCAGGACAACATCAACAAATATGAAAGCCAGCATGGCCAGATTACTCTTGGCGGCGAACCAAAGGCAACATTCCCTATGGGAGGCTTCGGAGGAGGAGCTAAATCATAATTCATGGAAGAAAGATTCAGAAGAATCAAGGCATTCGTCTTTGATGTAGACGGTGTACTTACAGACGGAGGTATATTCGCAGATCTGGACGGCAACCTTTTCAGGACCTTCGATGCTAAGGATGCGTTTGCCATGAGAATGGCAGCCATGAACGGCTTCTGCCTGGGAGCCATCACTGGAGGACGTTCCGTCAGCATCACAAAGCGTCTTTTGACCTGCGGATTCAAAGAAGATGACATCTACCTTGGATCGCGTGTAAAGATCGATGATTTCACTGATTTCTGCAGAAGGAACAATCTTACAGCAGAAGAAGTAATGTATTTCGGCGACGATCTGCCGGATATTCCGGTAATGAAAGCATGCGGTTGCGGAGTATGCCCTGCCGATGCTGTAGAGGAAGCAAAGGAAGCAGCTGATTTCATAAGCGGTTTTCCCGGAGGGAAAAGATGTGTACGGAATACTCTGGAAACGGTCATGAAGATTCAAGATAAATGGAATATTGATCTGGAACTATATAAACAAAAGTTTTAGATTCCCGAAAATTCACCACCTGTCACCTTTATTTCACCACTGAAATCAGAGATTTACAACAGCAGATCAGATTTGACGACATTACCGGCAGCTCAAAGCTGCCGGTATTTTTATTGCAATACCTTTGCACGGAATTTTTAGAATATGATTGTTATGAAATTTAAAGACAGTAGTGTATTGATTACCGGTGGAGCATCCGGAATAGGAAAGATCATGGGACGCATGGCACTTGAAAGAGGAGCGGCATTCCTGATAATCTGGGACATCAACCCACAGAGCATCAGGTCAGCGGAAGAAGATCTCTGCAAGTACGGAAAAGTAAAAGGATATATTGTAGACGTCTCGAAGAGCAGCAATGTGACCGAAGGTTATGAAAAGGTCAAGTCAGAATATGGAAATATTGACATTCTCATCAATTGTGCAGGTATAGTCACCAGTAACAAGACATTTGACCAACAGACCACAGACGAGATAATCAGGACAATGAACATAAATACTATTGCCCCGATGCTCGTCACAAAAGCAATTCTGCCGGATATGTTGAAGCGTAATAGAGGACACATCTGCACTATCGCATCTGCCGGAGGAATGCTGAGAAATCCAAGGATGTCCGTTTATGGAGCAAGCAAATGGGGTGCGATAGGATGGTCTGATTCAATGAGAATTGAACTCCAGTCAACCAGAAGCAAAGTTAAAGTGACAACTGTCGCACCTTATTACATAAACACAGGTATGTTTGAAGGAGTGAAATCACGCATCATCCCTATACTCAAACCGGAATATGTTGCCGGAAAAGTAATCAAGGCAATAGAAAAAGACAAGACATTCAAGGGAATTCCTTTCGGTTTCCATTTTATTAGATTCTGGCAGGCAATATTGCCCACAAGGGTGTTCGACTGGCTATTTGGCGAGGTTTTCGGCATCTACCATACAATGGATGACTTCACAGGCAGAAAAGCTGCATGATTTTTTAATCATTACAGTAGGCCGTGTTCCGAATTTTAAGTAATTTTGGAACCCGCTTAATTTTTACTCTACATAATAAGATGGAAAACACAGCAACAGAAACCATAATAAGAATACATGACGCTCAGAAGGCTTTTTTCAGTTCTGGTGCCACGCTGGACATCGGATTCCGAAAGGAAATGCTCCAGAGGTTCCTCAAAGCCATGAAACAATGGGAAACAAGACTGACTGATGCTCTCTGGAAGGATCTCCATAAATCATACGAAGAAGCATATCTTACAGAAATAAGCATAGTGACAGGGGAAATCCGCAACCACATCAGGAATGTGGAAAAATGGACAAGACGCAGACGCAAGAGCAGTCCGCTCAAGCTTTTCCCGTCACGCACTTACATTGTTAAGGAACCACTTGGAAATGCTCTTATCATTTCCCCCTGGAATTACCCCGTACAGCTTCTCCTGAATCCTTTGGTAGGTGCGATCTCGGCCGGTTGCACTGCCGTTCTCAAACCATCTCCCTATGTCCCAACCGTAGCCTCCGTCATAGAAGATATGATCCGGGAAACCTTTGACGAGCAATACATTGCAGTAGTTCAGGGAAACAGGGATGTAAACTCAGCTCTTCTTGAGCAAAGATGGGACATGATATTCTTTACAGGAAGCCCTGCCCTTGGAAAGACCGTAATGGCAGCGGCAGCTAAGAATCTTACTCCTGTGGTTCTGGAGCTGGGTGGAAAGAGTCCATGCATAATAGACAGGACTGCCGACATCAAGACTACGGCAAGAAGACTCGCATGGGGAAAGACGCTTAACAGTGGTCAGACATGCATTGCTCCTGACTATATACTCATCCATCAGGATGTAAAGGAAGAATTTGTCAAGGCATTCGGCCAAGAGATACGTAACCTTCACGGAGAAGACATCAAGTCCGACAGACACTACGTCAGGATGGTCAACGACAAGGCATTCGACAGGGTAAGTAATTATATAAACGACGGAACGGTCGTATATGGCGGACATACTGATAAGGCAAGTCGCTTCATTGCACCTACCCTTATTGAGGACATGTCGGCCGACTCCCCTGTCATGACTGAAGAAATCTTCGGCCCGATATTCCCTATAATCACTTTAAATGATAAGGGAGAATCTTTTGAGGATAAGGCAGTTAAATTTATAAATTCCAGAGAGAAACCACTCGCATTCTACTATTTCGGCAAAGAGTCGGAAGGATGGAAGATAATCAGACGCACATCATCCGGAGGAGGATGCATCAATGACGTGATCATGCATATTGCAAATGAAAATGTCCCGTTTGGCGGCGTCGGCAATTCCGGAATGGGGAAATACCATGATAAGGAAAGCTTTGAGTGTTTTTCACACACGCGAAGCATCATTTCAACCGGTACTTGGATAGACTTGCCTTTCAGATATATGCCATACCGGCTGTTCTCTCTTGCAAAACGAATCCTGTAATATATTTTTCATGAATATCGGCAACAGACGCATCATTTTAGGCAGTGCATCCCCAAGACGCAAGGAGCTGCTATCCGGACTTGACATCCCGTTTACCGTAGATACGGGAAACAATTTTGACGAGACCTACAATCCTGAGATTGTACCAGACAAGATTCCAGAAGTATTATCAGAAGGAAAATCATTCGGCTTCCATAGGCCACTTGAGGAAAATGAGATACTTATAACTTCAGACACACTTGTATTATGCGGGAATCGTGTAATGGGAAAGCCTCATTCCAGAGAGGAGGCATTCGATATGCTCCAGTATCTTTCAGGCAAAGCCCACAAGGTGATAACGGCAGTAACAATACGCGATACAAGAAAATGCCTTACATCAAGCGATACTTCATATGTACACTTTAAAGAGCTGTCGCATAAAGAAATAGAATATTACGTAGATAAGTACAAGCCTCTTGACAAAGCAGGAGCATACGGTATACAGGAATGGATCGGCTATATCGGTATAGACAAGATAGAGGGATCATATTTCACAATAATGGGACTTCCAGTCCATATTGTATATGATATGCTCAGCAAATTCATCTGACCGTCGATATAATAAGACAAGACCTGCTTCACATGAAGCAGGTCTATTTTATTATGGTCATATCTAACAATACTTCGTTAAAAATTTAACAATTATATAGTTTTCAATTACTTACGCATACAACAGCCCGTTTTTGGGTAGCTTTACAGCACCTCGCAGACGGCATAGAACAAAGCCGAAAAAAGTGTTAAAAATTGATGAAAATAC
>JAGAKH010000066.1 GCA_017625725.1 Bacteroidales bacterium
ACAGATTGGACTTCAGATTTGAGAAATCTTCGCTCAGACCGAAGAAATCCCAACCATCTTGTGTGATCATAGTGCCCATGGTGCCATTCGTAGAACTCTTGACATTATATGTCGCCGCCTTGAAGGTGCCTTTCACCTTCTTGGCTATGGACAGTTTGCTGAAGTTCGCGAGTGTGAGCGGGAATGTGTAATACATCTCTGGCTCGAAGTCTGTCTTGACGGTCACCGAGAGAGTTGCTGTGTAGTTCGGTGTCTCTATGGTGAATGTCAGCTTGTCGCCCTTCTTGACTTCAGGGAACACCGATGCAAAGCCGGAAAGCGCTCCGTCGAGAGTCTGATTCCACACTGTCGTGAGGGTGTTCGATGTCGTTCCGAGCGTATAGCTTCCGTCAGTGGCGTCGAATGTGAAGCTTCCGGTCACAGGGACGGCCTCGCCGTCGCATGTGACGGCAAGCGTCACAGTCTCCAGTGTCTCGCCCTCCAGGGCAGTATCTGTCGCGTCGATCTTGAATCTCACCAACGAGAACATGTTATGGAATTTGAACTTATGTCCTCCAGACTCCGTGGTACTCTTGTATTCGCCCCACTTGTAGTCACCGGAGATCTTGCCGTCCATCTCCTGCTCTGTCGGAACTGTTCCCTCAAGCGATGCATATCCGTTTGATGCATTGGCCTCATCATACGGATAATACACCGCATTGATGTCGCCGCTTACAGATTCTGCGGTCGCGAACGATGCATTAGGAATGTTTTCCGTCTGCTCCTCGTTGGTGTATAGAACATTCGAATGACTGCCGACATACACTCCCAGCTGGTCCTCAGGACTCCAGAGCACAGGCAGAGTGCCGCCCTGGTCTGCTGCTCCCGCATCAATGCATGTGCGCGTCGCAGGCTGCTCCGCCAGCTCCGCGATGATCCTCGGCGCTTCGCCCTTCGGCTCCGCCCCTCCATGCTGCTCCTTGGCGCACCCGCCGGCCATTCCCAGCACAGCCGCCATTAAAATTATCTGATAGCCTCTCATATCTCTACTCCTCATCAAAAGCATTTCCGCCGTCTCCCACCTCCGTGTCGACGGAAGCGCAGAGCACGCCTTCAACCTCAATTTCCGCCACCTCTACGGATGGGCTTGAATAGTTTATTGTTTTCATGTGCACTATTATATTTACTTAGTGAACGTGCCGGATGTGATGAGGTCGTTCATACCAGAAAGACGAGCCTCGTAAACCTTTACGAAGTTGTAGATGACCTCATCGAATGTGGCGAGATTTTCATCGCCGCTCCAATCTGAGAAATTGCTCTTGTGCTTCTGTACGGCATCTTTGTCTGTCGGCCACATTGCACTGTCTGAGTCAAATGACAGTTTCAGAGTCTCCCCATAATTGCGGATCTGTTCTGACACTCCTTGCAGATATGGATATATTACTTTCCAGCGTTCCTGAACGGTCGTATGGAATGTTTCATCCTTGATCAGCTGCTTGTACCATATATATGAGTAGGTTTCAGACTCGTCTGTTCTCCAGCATATCCATTCGTCGTATGGCTTTACGCGATCTGAGTTACCCTGGCTTGCGGCTTCTGTAGTATTCTGGAACGTTCCGCGGTCAAAGTCCCATACGGGGCCTGCGCACAACTTGTTGTCTCCATCCATATACATATATACCGAACGTGGGTCGCCGTATTCACGGTTCATAGTAAGCTCCCAGATGAGCCACTGGTCAATGACAGAGTTGATGTCAAGATGCTCATATGCAGCATTATAGCCAGCTGATGTGTTCAGGTCAAGATTATCTTCAATGCCCTGAATCCTGCTCTTGACAGAGTTTAAGACTGTGTTGTCAGGAAGGTCGTCCTTAAACATGACAGGAACGCCATTGGATGTTTCAAACATGTATGTCTCATCCTTGTTGGTGTCAATTTCCAGGAGATATCCGCAAGTCGCAAATGTCGGATTGGTTACATCTTCATATGGATCCTGAATGTCAAGACGATTGCCATCAATCTTGATCTGCTCGCAGAAGAAGTAGTTGCCGACATGGTGTCCTGTGCCGTCTGATTCGACAAACACAAGTTCTACATTCTGACCATGTACATTCCATGGAATTCCCTGCTCTATGTTTCCGGTCTTCCATGCATTTTCAATAGCATGCGCGATATCAAATGCAACGGTGTTTCGGATCATCGAGTGGTCAAGCCAGTTGGCGAGAAGAACCCAACGCTTGTGTGCTGGCATGCCGAGGATTGGAGCCTTTGATGTCAGTTTGACAGCAAAAGGCTTCTTAGGATACGCCTGTGAGGTGTTTCCGCGAAGTCGTGCGCCACACGTTGTTGTTGCGAGATTTACAGAGCCATCGGCGTTATATACAGTAATCTGGTCATCTTCAACCCAGTCAGTATCCTTTCCGCGGATCATGAAGTCGACGAACTGATTGACAGTAGTGGCTCCTATGCCCAGGAATCCTCCCGTTGTTACCTTGCTGAAATCACCTGATCCCGACTGTTTCAGCACCACTACAGGAATACCGGTATTGGTTATGTTGACGGTGTAGTCTCGTTTATAGTCACCAGCCGTCACCGTAAATGTTACAGGCTCTGTGAAATCCACTTCGGTCTCGCCGCTTACGACAGTTTCTCCGTTCACCGTCACAGTTCCGCCTTCGCTTGCACTGAATGTAGGTACAAGCTTGAAGTCGTAGAGGTATGGAATCATGAGGTTGATGTTATCTCCCGAAATAGTCGCCTCATGTAACGATACAGCATCAAACTGAGGATTGTCAGATGAATTCCATGTACACTTGTTGTCAAGTAGCTTTCCTGAGTTCTCAGACACATTGAAGCTGAAACTGTTCAGTGCTGGACGGGCATATACCTGATATCCGAATTTATCTGTGTTTGCTGCATATCCTGATAGCTTAAGTGGGATGTTGTAGACATTCTCAGCTTTGAAATCTATATTGCATGTTGCAGTAAGAGATGCACTGTAGTTTGTTGTATTGACAGTTACTGTAAACTTGTCTCCTGCGCATATCGTCGGCATTACTGTAATATAACCGGTATATGTCTGATTTGCTGTCAGCGCAGGGGTGTCTGTCCATGGCATTGTAATAGTGCCTGTTGCATCTGTCACATTCCCCCATGAACCGTTCTCCGCATTGAAAACAAAAGATCCGTTGATCTGTCGTTCGTTTCCCTCTGAGTCGGTCACTGTGATCACGATGCTCTCAAGAGCGTCTCCAGCTAACTTCGTGTCCGTTGCATCCACACTGATACGAAGCAATGAGAACAGATGACGGAAATTGAATTTATTAGTTCCGCTTACAGGCGCTCCGTATTTATAATCTCCTGTCAAGGATCCGGATGTAGTGCTGTAAGGCTGCACTGATGGAAGTGTGCCTTTAAGGGCGTTGTATGCAACTCCGTCATTTTCTGCGCTATATGGATAATATGCGCGCCAAGGCTCATCTCCTTCAGTCATAGAACCTCCGAAGTCGGCCTTCCTTACGTTGCCGGAACTCTGGCTTTGGAATTTTGCGTTTTTTGTACTTCCGTCTTTGCTGAAGACTCCAATGCAGTCTGTTTCCTGCCAAAGGATACCAAGTGCGCCGGTAGCGGCGTTGTTAGCGTCAATGCAAGTACGGGTCTGTACTTCTTCGGTCGCATCATCTATTGTTGCTGTGATGATGACATCATGATACCTCTCCTGAGGATCGATGCTTTCCTTTTCATTGCAGGCGATGGTTGTTGCCATAATGCTGCATATAAGGAAAAATAGGCTGAATCTTTTTTTCATATTGTGTGTGTTGTGTGCTCGTGTAGAGTATGACTTGGAATAGTCACTGTTTTATAAATTGAGAACATTGCTACAACAACGTGACAGCAATGTTCTCAGTATCATATCTTTGTTATTCCCAGTTGATTGCATCAGCTCCTGTGTCAGTCACAGCCGCACTGTAATTTGCCGCAACTGACTGTATTTCGGAAGTTGCGGACGTGTCTCCGGCCGCATCACCGGCATGTTTCAAGTAGAACTTACTGTTCATCTCGATGATTTCTTCGATAATTGCAGGCCCGTTGTAAGTGTCACTAGTACACTGGTTAAACATCACTATGCCCAGTGGTGATGGATCGGTCTTAGCTTGAATTGTTTCCAACAGCCATTTATTCATTGCTCCCGCAAAGGACGTTGGTGACGGATTATCCGAATTTAAACTTGTTGCCTCCGTACCTCCACAGTTAAAGTAGAACCATACGTCGTGTGATGATGCATCATAGATTTCTTTGGATTGTTCCATCATTGCTTTTAATGCATCCTGACGATTCTTGTAAGTTGGAATATCTACGTCTGTGCCAGTGTCTGTTTGTGTTCGATTTGCACTGGAGAAGCACCATGTGAATCCTGCACTAGAATTGTATGTTGCTGAGTCGATACGATAGTCGTCTACCCAAGTTTGCCAATAAAGATTAGAATAATATGGTTTTGAGTAGTCTCTAATCTGCTGAGCGAATCTGTTGTATGAGAATAGAGCTGGTATATTGTTTTCGTATTCGTACTCATAACTATTAGTTGAACCCCAACTTGTCCACTCTACTTTTCCAGACTGAGCAATGTACTCATCAATATTGATTTTAATAATCAATTTACCTAGTACATTATTAACTACAGTGTTTTCTGTTATTTCATTCTGATAGATTTTGCCTTTAATTTCATCTGTCAATGCGTTGTATTCTTCGTAGAGCAAATCCAACCATGCTCCGTAGTCAACATAGCGCCGTCCGGATTGTCCTCCGTCTGCATAACTCAGTATTAGAACTCCAAATTCATCCTCATTTATACTATTTGCTATGTTTGTAATGATGCTGCGAATCAGCGTTCCGCCGTAATAAACTTTCATATTCGCTTCACCTTCATTCACTGAATTTGTTCCACCTGTATATGATGAAAGGCTGTTGTTGCCTGATCCAGATAGGACGACGGCGTCTGGGTTACTCTGTGCGAAAGAGGAACCTGATCTGGTTTTTGTTTCTACAGCAAATGCACGAACGCCATTATTCCATAGTGTCGTCATGTCTGTTGTTGCCTGATAGCTTTCCTCTGAACCAGCATACCATGCTCCTGGGAGTGAGATCTCTGTTAAATAGATGTTTTTATAGTCAGGTAGCGACGTTATCCAGTTGTTGAGGGAGTATTCCCATTCTTTCGATCCATATTTCAAAGTAGGCAATACAATCTTATGCACCATGCCTGGCTTCAAAGCTGTATTAATGCCTGTTCCATCTGCAATAGTTTTGGTGAATGTTCCGGCACTGGTTGTAATTGTAACTTTCCAGCCTGCCATGCTTGCTACATCTGCTATTGGCATTAAGCAAACCTTTGCCTTCAGAGTCTTGTTCTGCGTGAGGACGGTTTTATATTCATTGTCCTCAAGGAAGTGCAGCACGATTTCATTGCTTCCCGTTGTGCTCTCAATTGTCGGAACAGATCCTTCTTCAGATGTCGGGAAGTTGAAGTTGAAACTTCCAGCAATGTTTGTACCTGATGGAGCAGTCAGCGTCAGAGCCTGGACAGTAATATTTCCAACCTGAGTCGCAGATGCTGCGCTTGTAGGTGCCTTCAATGTGAACTCAATAACAGTAGAGAATGGCTTGTATTTCAAGTCTACTGTCGTACCGTTTGTTGCCTGTGGGGTATATGCATACATCATTACATTACCCATTTCCTTTGGCTGAGCATAGTAGTTACCATTCGCATCAGCAGTGGTGCTGGCATGCTGT
>JAGAKH010000067.1 GCA_017625725.1 Bacteroidales bacterium
GAACTCGCGACCTCTTCCTTACCAAGGAAGCGCTCTACCCCTGAGCTACACTGGCGTAGTTTGAGCGGAAGACGAGGTTCGAACCCGCGACCCTCAGCTTGGAAGGCTGATGCTCTACCGACTGAGCTACTTCCGCTTTTGTCAAAATAAAAGCCCGATCGGTTTTGCCTTTCGGGCTTTTGTGGGAGAAGATGGATTCGAACCACCGAAGGTATAAACCAGCAGATTTACAGTCTGCCCCATTTGGCCACTCTGGTATTCTCCCAAAATTCCTAAGAACTTTTGAGCCGATGGAGGGAATCGAACCCACGACCCCGAGATTACAAATCACGTGCTCTGGCCAACTGAGCTACATCGGCATTGTTGTTTTCCGCTTCCTGAAACAATTCGTTTCCGAAAGGGATTGCAAAGATAGACATTAATTTTTTATCTCCAAAACTTTTTAATCTTTTTTGCAGATTTTTTTACTTTCTTCTGTAATCGTTATTTCTATTTTTTCGGTTGTCAGGCCACATTCTTCTCTCTGTTCCAGCTGACTAGCCTGGTTTATGTACCTGTCAGGTATTCCTATTCCCCTGACTCTGATTTTTTTCTCTTTGACAGCGATATTTTCGCAGACGGCACCATATAGTCCTCCGATCAGGCTTCCATCTTCTATCGTTATTATGACAGAGTAAGTCTCGGCTATTTTATCTAGAAGTTCCTTGTCGATAGGCTTTATATACCTTATATTATATATAGAAGGGTTCCATCCGTTCTTTTCCTTGAATGCATGGGCGGCTTCTACGGCTCTGTTTGCAGACGGACCGCATGCAATCACTGCAATATCCTTTCCACCAAGCAGCAGTTCTCCTTTACCTGGAACCAGTTCTGTAAATTCGTGACTCGTCCATCCTGTGCCTTCTCCATAGCCCCGAGGGTACCTTATAATATAAGGACCGGCTTCGGAAAGCATGGCTGAATACATCATGTCCTTGAGTTCGATTTCGTCTTTAGGTGCAGCGATAATCGCTCCTGGGATGCTTCTGTACGCAGAAATGTCGTAGCAGCCATGATGGGTGGCTCCGTCTTCACCGACGAGTCCGGCTCTGTCAAGACATAGTACTACAGGCAGTTTCTGCAGGGCAACGTCGTGAATCAACTGGTCGTATGCTCTTTGTGAGAAGGATGAGTATATGTTGCAGAAAGGCTTCATGCCACCGGCTGCCAGACCTGCCGAGAATGTTATTGCATGCTCCTCCTCAATTCCGACATCGTAGAATCTGTCAGGCATTTCGCGGGCAAGCAGATTCATACCGCAACCGGATGCCATTGCGGGAGTTATGCCCACAACCTTGCTGTTCATACGTGCCAGCTCCAGAAGAACCTCTCCGAATACATCCTGATAACGGCTTATGCCTTTTTCATTCTTGATGCGTTCGCCAGTTTCTGGATCGAAGAGTCCCGGAGCATGCCATACGGTCTGGTTCTCTTCTGCCGGAGCATATCCCTTTCCTTTTTTTGTAGGTGTGTGCAGGAGAATCGGGCCTCCAAGCGTCTTGAGCTTGTTCAAGGTCTCGACTACCTGAGCGATGTCATTACCGTCGATAGGTCCGAAATATCTGAATCCCATGGCCTGAAACAAGTGTCCTCCGCTGTCACTGACAAGATGAGACTTGGTGGTGGTGATGAATTTCTGTACCATTTTTCTCATCCATCCGTCTCCCAGTCTGTCCCATACCTGCTTTTTGGCCTTGTTGTATCTTGGGTCGGTGGTGATCCTGAGCAGATAGTTGTGCAGGGCTCCGATATTCCTGTCTATGGATATGTTGTTGTCATTGAGTATGACGAGCATGTCGGCTTTGCCGGCTCCGGCATTGTTGAGTCCTTCGAATGCAAGTCCGCCTGTCAGGGAACCGTCACCGATCAATGCCACGATCTTCTCGTCAAGCCCCTGCTGTTTTGCAGCTTCTGCGAATCCTAGTGCTGCGGATATGGAAGTTGATGAATGTCCGGTACCGAATGCGTCATATATGCTTTCCGACCTCTTTGGAAAACCGCTGATTCCCTCCTTCTGTCTGTTGTTTCTGAACGCATCACGTCTGCCTGTCAGTATCTTATGGGCATAAGCCTGGTGCCCTACATCGTAGACGATCTTGTCTTTCGGGGTGTCGTAGACATAGTGCAGGCCTACAATCAGTTCTACTGCACCAAGGCTGGAACCAAGATGTCCCGGATTGACGGAGCAGCATTCTATCATGTACTGTCTGATCTCCGCACAAAGTGTGCGAAGTTCATCCATACAGAGCCCTTTGATGTCCGCAGGTGAGTTGACCTTATCCAATAATGGGTATGCAGCTGATTTCTGTTCCATGCCTTTTGTGTAGTAAAAATCATGCGAAGTTACACTTTTATTATGATAATCTGAAATCAGACTTTGCCTATTATCTCAAAAACCGTTATCTTCGTGCCGTCTGATCCTGTCCTGCAATTCAGGAAGGATTGTTCCGTTTGAGGAAAATACAAATCAAAATATCATGACACAGACAATTCAAAAGTATCTTAATGACAGTTTTGTCGCAAGGTGGGCGGCTTTGATCCTCATAGCCCTTGCCATGTTCTTTGCCTACATGTTTGTAGACGTAATGTCTCCTCTGCAGTCTCTTGTAGAAGGCACCAGAGGATGGAACAGTTCGGTGTTCGGAACTTATGCCGCTTCCGAATATATTCTTAATGTTTGTGGTTTTCTTATCCTTGCCGGTATCATCCTTGACAAGATGGGAGTCCGTTTTACCGGTATCCTTTCCACTTCCCTTATGGTTGCCGGTGCTGCCATCAAATATGTCGGCATCACAGAGTGGTTCCAGGCTACTGCTTTCTGCGGCTGGCTTGATTCATGGTGGGTTGCCCTTCCTGGAAGTGCAAAGATGGCTTCATTGGGATTCATGATTTTCGGATGCGGTTGTGAAATGGCTGGTATCACAGTATCAAAGGCAATCGCCAAATGGTTCGAAGGAAAGGAAATGGCTCTTGCAATGGGACTTGAGATGGCCATTGCAAGACTTGGAGTGTTCGCAGTCCTTTCCATTTCACCAAGACTTGCTTCTGCTTTCGGAAATATAGAGGCTCCTATCCTTTTCTGTGTGGTTCTCCTCCTTATCGGCCTGATCAACTTCATTGTGTTCTCTGTTATGGATGTGAAGCTTGACAGACAGAAAGGACTTGTGGACGGTGGTGAATCAAGCGAGGAATTCAAGGTCAGCGATCTTGGAAAGATATTCAGAAGTAAGATGTTCTGGCTCGTTGCCCTGCTTTGTGTATTGTATTATTCCGCAATCTTCCCATTCCAGAGATATGCAACCAACTTCCTTGAGGTTACCCTGCAGATCCCGGCTTCTGAGGCTGCAGACCTCTTCAGATGGTTCCCTATCCTCGCAATGGTTCTTACTCCGTTCCTTGGAGCCTTCCTCGACAACAAGGGTAAAGGTGCGACTATGCTCATGCTTGGTGCCATCATTATGATCGTATGTCATCTGAGCTTTGCATTCCTTCTTCCTGTCTTCCCGAACAAATGGTTTGCTCTTCTGCTCATCGTTGTTCTCGGAGTATCATTCTCCCTTGTTCCTGCAGCTCTCTGGCCATCAGTTCCGAAGATCATCGATCCTGTAATCCTGGGAAGTGCGTACTCTTTGATATTCTGGATTCAGAATGTGGGCCTTTGCTTTGTTCCGCTCATCATCGGCATAGCATTGGACAGCACCGGAGGATACACAGTTCCAATGATAATATTTGCTTCATTCGGAGTTCTGGCCTTCATCATGTCCTTCTTCCTCAAGGTGGAGGACAAGAAGAAAGGTTATGGTCTTGAACTTCCTAACATAAAGAAATAATGTCAACCTTGAAGAAGACTTTGAGGGATAACAGATGGGCATGCTGGCTGGTGCTGGCATGCCTTGTTGTTCCTATGTTCGCATCCTATTTTTTTGACGATATGTTCTCCTCCCTTTCCGAGCTTTTCAAGAACCCTGAGTCTCTTGAACTCGGCTGGGATATGGAAGACTATGGTTTCTATGCCAGCGGTTACTCTTTCCTTTGCATATGGGGCGGACTTATTGTCTGCGGTGCCCTGCTGGACAGATTCGGCGTACGTCTTGTGGGATCGATATTTGTCGGAATGATGACAGGAGGTGCAGCCCTTGTGACGTTTGCCATTTCTGCCGGTTTTACTCCCGAGACATCCCTGACTCTGGCCTATGTCGGCTGTATGCTTTTCGGCCTAGGCAGTGAGATTGCCGGAGTCTCTGTGACCCGTTCCATCGCCAAGTGGTTCAAGGGCAGAAATATGGCCCTTGCTATGGGACTCCAGCTTGCAATAGCACGTTTCGGAACGGCAACGGCTATTCTTGTTGCCCCTATGATCGTAAGGCAGAAGCCCGTAGGGGAGTTCTACACTCTTGCCGAGACCAACAGACCGGCTCTGATAGGACTTGCAGTTCTGGCAGTGGGAACAATACTTTGGGCTGTTTTTGTGGCATTGGATGCAAGATTCGACAGGGAGACAGGTGAATCAGATAAGGTTGAAACGGCAGAAGAGGATAAATTCAGATTTTCTGATATATGGAAGGTGCTTTCAAATCCGCGTTTCCTGATGATTGCACTCCTTTGCGTAACCTTCTATTGTTGCGTGATACGTTTCAAGAAGTTCGGTGTATCGATCCTTTTGCCTTTATTCGGAGTTGACCTGGATATCGCGACCGTTCTTCTTGCAATGATTCCGTTCTTCACAATCCTTTTTACACCGCTTTTCGGTGCCCTTGTAGATAAGGTCGGAAAGGCGACGCTTTGGATGATTGTTGGTTCGCTTCTTGTCCTGGCATCCCATCTGGTCATAACCTTTGCTCCTCAGGGTGTTCCTGCTTATGCGTATGTAGCTATAGCCATGCTCGGAATCGGCTATTCTCTTGTTCCTTCGGCAATGTGGCCTTCAGTCCCAAAAATCATCCCGGAGAAGAATCTAGGAACAGCATATTCTCTTATTTACTGGGTTCAGAACATGGGAATGTGGGCTGTGCCTATCTATGTCGGCCGTATCTTTACCAGAGAGATAACAGTTGCAGGCAATCATGCACAGGAAGTGTCGGCTGCCCTTCATGCTGAATATGTGTTCATCCTGTTGGGAGTGATTGCACTTGCTGTGGCCATCCTGCTTTTCCGTTCATCTAAGAAACATCCGGAATATAAACTTGACACACCAGTCAGATAAGGAATCTGACTGGTGTGCCTTGATATCTTGAATGAAGATATGATTATCTCATTATCGTAGCCTCGCGGTCCGGACCAACAGAAATTATCTTGATCGGAACGCCGAGGAAATTCTCCATGAATGCGATGTATTCGCGGAATTCCTGAGGAAGTTCCTCTTCAGTGCGGCAGTGTGTAAGGTCTGTATTCCATCCCTTGA
>JAGAKH010000068.1 GCA_017625725.1 Bacteroidales bacterium
ATCCCAGCTTCCGCTCGAGGGAGGCACGGCACCGTGCCTACTGCTGCCAAGTTGAGCAGCATTGGGCACGGTGCATAATGTGTAAATAATTAATATTCAACAATATGCACAAAATGGAGTGTGCCTGACACTGCCTGGCCTGGCAGCCTTGGGCACACCTTTTCAATTTAGTTTTAATATGAGTGCGCAGATGTGGGTATCGCGGGCGGAAAGACGGGAAAAATGCTCTCGGTACCATCATTTTGCTAGGTATCGCGGGCAGAAAGACAGGGAAAGTGCTCTTGGTACCATCGTTGGTCGCCACCAACCAGAAATGTCCGAGTCACCAGCCATTTATGTCCACATTACCGGATGAATCATGTGCTCAATGCTGCGGAAAACAGCAGCGTAAGGCACGTTACTGATTATCTGTTTCTTTTTAAGGTTATGAGGGTGATTTCCGGACGTGTTCCGATGCGTGCCGGGAAGATGGTCTCTCCCAGACCGATGTTCACATGTATATATTGTTGTCCGCGGTCAGAAAGCTGTGAGTATAGGCCGCGGTATTGCTTGAAGATCAGTCCGCTTGGAGACCACCCGGGAAGAGAGAACTGCATTGCGTGGGTGTGGCCTGAAAGTGTCAGCGGGTAGTCTTTCCCGACGATTTCGTCCTCCCAGTGCAGAGGGTCGTGCGTAAGGACTATCCGGAACATTCCTTCCGTTCCTTGAGAGGCCTTCATGAGATCCCCTTTGGAAAAGAAATGTCTTGAAGGGGAGGTATTCTCTACTCCGATTACAGCCAGCGAATCCTGTCCGCGTCTGATGATCCGGTTCTCATTCATCAGAAGGTTCCATCCCATGCCTTTTTCTAAAGAAGCCAGCCTCCGGACTTCAGCATCTTTTGCTTCCTCAGGGAGGTCCGAATACTGACAGTAATCATGATTTCCAAGGATGGATATCACTCCATCTTTTGCGTGCAGACCTGCCAGAATTTCTGCCTGGCCTTCAAGTTCGTCCGGAGAGATGGTTATAAGGTCGCCGGTGAAGGCGATCAGATCCGCCGAAGTCCCGTTTATCATAGAAACAGCCTTCTCCATCTGTTTTTCCCTTCCGATGAATGAATGTGCGTGGATGTCAGAAATATGTGCGATTCTATACCCTTCAAAGTTTTCTGGCAGGTCGTCAAACCGGATTTCCACATTCTTCACGACAAAGAGATTCCTTTCAATCAAAGCCCCGTATGCTGTGAAAACAGGTGGGAGAAACAGGGACAGAAGGCCCCATAGGAATGCTTTTCGCATAGAGATGCCGAACAGGAAGTGGAGAAGCAAAGAGATGATCGCGTCTGCTGCAGTCAATAAAAGGCAGCATACAAGAATGATGCTTATGAGTGCGACAGTTTCCGTTGTCATGTGCTGTTTCATGAGTTTAAGTAAGGACACAAAGATAATGCAAAAAATGCTATCTTTGCAGATTATGTTTTTTCATATTATAGTGAGGACAGATGAGTAAGGATAAGGAAATACTGGATAGCCTTGCGGACAAGGAATATGAGCATGGTTTTGTGACTGATGTCGAGCAGGAGTTCATTCCAAAGGGTCTGAATGAAGACATCATCAGGCTGATTTCTGCAAAGAAGGAAGAGCCGGAATGGATGCTTGAGTTCCGTCTTGATGCCTTTCGCCGCTGGCAGAAGATGTCGGTGCCGACATGGGCACATCTTGACATTCCGGAGATAGATTTTCAGGATATAATATATTATGCAGCTCCCAAGAAGGATGAGGACCGTCCGAAGGAGATAGATCCCGAGCTTGAAAAGACATTTGACAAGCTGGGAATTCCTTTGCATGAACGTGCGGCTCTGGCTGGAGTGGCGGTAGATGCGGTGTTTGATTCCGTTTCCGTGACTACGACCTTCCGTAAGGCACTGGCAGAGAAGGGTATAATCTTCTGCTCGTTTTCCGAGGCAGTCAAGGAGCATCCGGATCTTGTGAAGAAGTATCTTGCATCTGTGGTACCGGTCGGAGATAATTTCTATGCCGCCTTGAATTCTGCTGTGTTCAGCGACGGATCTTTCTGCTATATTCCTAAGGGAGTCCGTTGTCCTATGGAACTGTCAAGCTACTTCCGTATCAATGCAGCGGGAACGGGACAGTTCGAGAGGACGCTGATCGTTGCAGATGAGGGTTCGTATGTCAGCTATATGGAAGGCTGCACGGCCCCTATGAGGGATGAAAATCAGCTTCATGCGGCAGTCGTGGAAATCATAGTTGAAAAGGATGCGGAGGTGAAATATTCGACCGTACAGAACTGGTATCCGGGAGATGCCCAGGGAAGGGGAGGAATCTTCAATTTCGTCACAAAAAGAGGTATCTGCAAAGGTTCCGGAAGCCATTTGTCATGGACCCAGGTCGAGACCGGTTCCGCCATTACATGGAAATACCCTTCAACAATCCTGAAGGGAGACAATTCGTCATCTGAGTTCTATTCTGTGGCCGTTACCAACAACATGCAGCAGGCTGACACCGGAACAAAGATGATCCACATCGGTAAGAACACCCGCAGCCGTATAGTCAGCAAGGGCATATCGGCGGGACGCAGTCAGAACAGCTATAGAGGACTTGTAAAGATGCTTCCTGGAGCAGACAATGCAAGAAATTTCTCCCAGTGCGACAGTCTACTGATCGGAGACAAGTGCGGGGCCCATACTTTCCCATATATAGAGAATGCAAACAAGACGGCTATCGTTGAACATGAGGCTACCACATCCAAGATCAGCGAGGACCAGCTTTTCTATTGTAATCAGAGAGGTATCGGACCGGAAGAGGCCGTCGGACTGATTGTAAACGGATATGCAAGGGAAGTGCTTGCCAAGCTGCCTATGGAGTTTGCAGTGGAGGCAAACAAACTGTTGCAGGTGTCCTTGGAGGGATCGGTAGGTTAAACAAGATAATTCATTGAAATGGAATTCTGGAACATCATATTGTTTGAACTTGGCGGAAAGCCGGTACTGCTGATAGATCTTCTTTCTGCGGTCTTCGGTCTGACAACCGTATTTCTTGCAGGTCGTAACAGCAGATATAACTTCTATATAGGCTACCTTTACACTGCCTTGCTCTTCTTCATGTTCTGGCAGAAGAACCTTTATGCCAATCTCATACTTCAGCCGATCTCCTTGGGAATAAACATCATGGGGCAGTATCGCTGGAGTCATCCGAAGGAGGGAGAGGAGAGTGCATCAGGAAGCGGAGACCTGAAAGTTACCATGCTTTCCTGGCCGAAGAGAGGCCTTGTCGTCGTTCTGGTACTGACTCTGGCTCTCGTCTGGGGATGGCTGATGAGCATGATGGGGACCAGGTGGTTCGTAGGATTCTTTCCTGCAAATCCGCTCCCATATCTCGACTGTTGCGTAACGGTCCTGATACTTACAGCCCAGACCCTGTCGGCACTGAAGAAATGGGACTGCTGGATAGCCTGGCTTTTTGTGAACATAGCCAATCTGACCCTTTATCTGAAGGCCGGGCTGGTCTTCATGCCGATAGTCAGCTGCCTGTACCTGGTCAACGGTATCTGGTCTCTGTTCACATGGTACAGACTTTATAGAAAAAATGCGTAGAAACTTAGATAACATATAGCGATATGGCAAACGATATATTATTGAAAATAGAGGGACTCAGGGCCTCGGTAGAAGATAAGGAAATCCTTAAAGGAGTGGACCTGACAATCCGTAAGGGTGAGATTCATGCAGTGATGGGACCGAATGGTGCAGGAAAGAGTACCCTTTCCGCTGTTCTTGCCGGCAAGCCTCAGTTTACCGTGACCGAAGGAAGCATAGAATTCATGGGAAGAAATCTTCTTGAAATGTCTCCGGAGGAAAGGGCTTGGGCCGGAATCTTCCTTTCTTTCCAGTATCCTGTCGAAATCCCGGGTGTCACTATAACCAACTTCATGAAGACTGCTGTGAATGCCCATCGTGAGGGCCGTGGATTGGAACCTTTGAAGGCAGGAGACTTCCTGAAGCTCATGCGTGAGAAGATGGCATTCGTTCAGATGAAGCCCGAATTTGCCAAAAGGGAAGTAAATGTCGGATTTTCAGGAGGAGAAAAGAAACGTAACGAGATCTTCCAGATGGCCATGCTTGATCCTACTCTTGCGATACTTGATGAGACGGACAGCGGACTTGATGTGGATGCTCTTCGCATTGTAGCCAATGGAGTGAATGCACTTCATACTCCTGAAAAGGCAGCCATCGTGATTACCCATTATCAGAGGCTTCTTGAATACATCGTTCCCGACGTCGTACACGTTCTCAAGGACGGACGTATCGTAAAGACTGCCGGCAAGGAACTGGTTGCTGAAATCGAAGAGAAAGGCTACGATAATATTTAGGAGGGCATATTATGACCGAGATAATATTAGTGTCGGAAGGACAGCTGAACCGCAGGATAGATGTCCCTGGCGGAGAATCTGCCGATATGGTCCTTATCGTCTTTCCCGGAATAAGCTGTGACGTCAGGCTTGATGTGAACCTGAACGGTGAAGGTGCCGAAGCAAATATATTGGGAGCATATATCTGCGGTGGTGAAGAGAAGGTGAATATCGCCATAGACATGCATCACAAGTTGCCTCATTGCAATTCCCGCCAGCTCTTTAAGGGAATAGCAGGCGGCAGGTCGAAGGTGGATTTTTATGGAAAGATCACGGTGGCTCAGGATGCCCAGAAGACGGAAGCATATCAGGAAAACCACAATATTCTCCTGTCTGACGGAGCTAAGGTTGACACAAAGCCTCAGCTGGAAATCTACGCAGACGACGTAAAGTGTTCTCATGGTGCCACAATCGGCCGTCTTAATGAAGAGGAACAGTTCTACATGCGTTCCCGTGGCATTACTCTGGAGGATGCAAAGGTGCTTCAGATGATATCATTCATTGCTCCGGTTCTCGAGAATATAGATGATGAGGCACAGCGTGAGGCCATTGCCGCTGAATTTGACAGACATATCAGGAATATAATCCGAAGCATGTAGCAATGATTACCTATCCTAATGTAAAGATCAACCTTGGTCTTCACGTACTGAGAAAACGTGAGGATGGATTTCATGACCTGGAGACGTTGTTCATTCCGTATACAGGCATCCACGACACGCTTGAAATCATAACTGGAGATGACTATAGCCGCACCTCTGCGGCCTTGTTCGGAAAATACGGGTCCGCCTCGACAGATGAAATCCCGATGCTTGCACAGGCCATATCCGACGATGGACGCCTGATGATGACAATTGCCCGTAAGGAAGGTGTGGATTGGAATCCTATGGATGATCTTTGTGCAAAGGCATATCGTATTCTTGCCGATGAATATGATATCCCTCCGGTAAAGATATTTCTTGAAAAGACCTCTCCTGTAGGTGCCGGATTGGGAGGCGGATCGGCTGATGCAGCATTTGCCTTAAGGATGTTGAATGAACTCTTCTCCCTCGGCTTGTCAGATGATGCTCTTGCCGGATATGCAGCACGTCTTGGCAGTGACTGTGCTTTCTTCATCTATAACCGCCCTATGATCGGAAGAGGGCGCGGAGAGATTCTCTCACCTTTTGATTTAGGTGACTCCTTCTTCGGAGACCATGAGATCCAGGTGTTGGCACCAGAAGGCATATCTGTCTCAACAGCAGAGGCATATAGAGGAATATCACCTCGTTTTCCTGAAACATCTCTTACGGAAGCCTTAGCCAGACCTGTTGAGGAATGGGATGGCATTCTTGTCAATGATTTTGAGACAACGGTTTTTGCCGGTCATCCGGAACTTGCTGCTATAAAACGCTCTCTTTATGACAGTGGAGCCGTCTATGCCAGCATGTCAGGGTCTGGTTCAGCCCTATTTGCAATCTATAAAAAAGATTAAATATCTTTAAAAAAAGAAAAATGTGACGGATCCCTGAAAATCAGGGACGAACAGATCATGTCTTTCCCGTTCTTTTGACTTCCTTTGGTGAAAAAAGATGAGAAAGACTGTTTTAATGGTATTGACAATTGTTCTTTCGTCCTGCGGGATTGAAGAAATAGGAGGAGATGGCCAAAAAGATTCACTTCCTCCTGTATGGAATAATCCTTCATCTGGAAGCAAGCCGGATAATGCCAGGAATATGGTTTATTATACGGGTTTTGAGTACCCGGATGGTTATGACTGGAAGGCAGATCCTGAGAAAGGCAATGTGAAATGTTCACTGATTGTCTATGCAGACAAGGTGCCGATGATGAAGGTCCCGGTCGGAGATTCCTATCATGTAAGTTCAGATCCGGATATGCATAGAATCATAGATGGGCATCTTTATACCGATTTCCCCGTTTCAGGTGAGACTGTTATAAAGAAGGATGGAGTGGAACTGTTCCGCTTTATCGGAGAAGAATCCCTCACTGGTATGATCGTAAAGGGTAAAGATGTATATACATTAGGTCAGAACAGGTCAGGAGACGGTTTTGCTTTCAGAAAGAATGGTGATGTAATCTTGAAAAAAGAGCGCGGACACGTATTTGACCGTTTGCAGCAGGTTGGTGACAGCCTGTATTTTGCCTATGCTGAGCAGATTGATTCTGAACAGCAGAAGATCGAGAGATACTATCATGTGACAAATGGAAGGGTCACTCAGGTTGCAGTGCGCGACGATGTAAAGAAGGTATGGGATATTATGATGCATAACGGGCAAGTCTGTTGTCTGGCAGCATTGACAGGAGTTTCGGATCCTGTGGTTATTGCCGGTGATGCTCTTTATATGATCAACATACCTTCGCTAAGCACAATACTGAATCTGAGGCTGTTTGATTCCGGAAAGTCATTATGTGCAGAGGGAACAGTGTTTCTGATGGGAGTTGCCCCGATAAGCCTCGTTTGGTCAGAGTTCAAGCTTATTCATGCATTCCAGCTTGCGACTGTCCATTATATAGACACAAGCGATGGCGGTATCAGCTGCATTACTTTACCGATGTCCGGGGAGCAGGTGTCCCAGATCTATAAAGGAGGGAGCGTCTACGATCTGCCTCAGGGTTATGTACCAATGGGAAAGGTGCCGTTAGCTATATCTGACGGCATCGTGTATTCAGTTTTGTCTTCTTCTTCCGGAGAATATCCTCTCATCTGGAAAGAAGGTCAGATTGATACGTTGAAGATCAATGGTTTTCTGTCATCTGTCGTAGTGTGCAAGGCATCCGTCTGATTGGGGTCAGTCTTCCCAGCTGATGGTTCTGCTGAGGTCCGGATTGACAGATATGCTTACCCTCAGGGTTTCTTCCGGCAACAGTTCTTCGACATTTTCCGGCCATTCCATCATACATAGACATCCGCTGTACAGGTAATCGTCAAGGCCGATTTCAACAGCTTCGGATAGTTTGTTGATGCGGTAGAAGTCAAAGTGGAACATATATTCTCCATCCGCGCGAAGATATTCATTTACAATGGCGAAAGTAGGCGATCCTACCGGATCTGTGACGCCCAGGGCCTTGCAGACAGCAGTCGTGAATGTGGTTTTGCCTGCTCCCATAGGAGCAAAGAAGGCGATAAGCTTATGGTCTCCGATTTCCTGAAGGAATTCGGCTGCGGCCCTATCAAGGTCCTGTGTGTCTTTTATTGTTATTGAATGAGTCATTCTGTAAAGTTGTTATTATTGTTTATAATGTTGTCAATCAATATATTAGCGATGACAACATATAGGCTGCCAGAGTAGATGTTACGACACAGACCATTCCCGGCATCATGAACGAGTGGTTCAGGAGATATTTGCCGATTACGGTTGTTCCGGATCTGTCAAAATTTACAGTGGCGATGTCTGACGGGTAGTTCGGAATGAAGAAGTATCCGTATACAGACGGAAGGACTCCCAGGAGTATCGGGCCAGGAATGCCTAGTTTATATGCAAGAGGAAGCATTGCCACCACCACTGCTCCTTGAGAATTGATCAGCACGGAAACAAGGAAGAAGACAAAGGCAATGGCCCAAGGATACATCGCTACTACTTCTTCCAGCATGAGCTGTATCTCAGAGATGTAATTGGAAAAATAGGTGTCTGCCAGCCATGCGATACCATAAATTGCGACTACTGCAACCATTCCTGATTGCCACACTGGACCGGCAACGGCCTTCTTGGGATCTGCTTTGCAGAACAGGATCATGAATGCGGCGGCTGTAATCATGACTATCTGGATGACCAGGTTCATCTTAAGTCTTCCGCTTTCAAATACAGGCAGAAGTTGAGGGAATACGGCGAACATTACGATTACAGCCAGAGCCCCAAGGAAGATGAAGACGGCATTTTTTGCTGACTGAGGGATTGTCTTGTCCAGAGTTGTAGCTGTGTCGCCGTAGATGTAGTTGTATTGCTCTGGGTCTTTCAATTTTGCTTGAAACTCAGGATCCTTGTCAAGATCCAGTCCTCTTTTGTATGAAGCGGCAGCTGCCGCCATGAGTCCGCAAAGACATGATGGGATACTGATCATCAGAACCTGTGGTATTGTAACATCGAAGCCGTTGGCATTTGAGATGGAAACAAAAGCCACCACGGCAGCAGCGATGGGGGAGCATGTGATTCCCACCTGAGAAGCGATCGATGCCACACCACACGGACGTTCAGGCCTTATGCCCTTTTTAAGGGCGATGTCACAGATGATCGGCATAAGGGTGTATACCACATGTCCGGTTCCTACGAGCACGGTAAGAAAAAAAGTGCATAAAGGAGCAAGAAAAGTGATTCTTTCCGGATGTTTCCTGAGCATCCTTTCTGCAATTTGAATCATCCAATCCATACCACCCGATGCTTGCATGATTCCCGCACATGTAACAGCTGCTATTATGATGTATATGACATCTGTCGGTGGGGTACCAGGTTTCATCTGAAAACCGAACACGAGGATTGCCAGACCTATGCCGGAAATGGCTCCGAGGGCAAGTGAACCATATCTGGAGCCAATCCACAGTGCACCGAGAACGATGCATAGCTGGATGATCGTGGTGAATGTTATCATATGATGTAAATCTTTGATGCAAACTTAAACATTTTTGGCTGAATTTAGAAATACTGTCTGTCGAGAATCCTGTAGGAGGCAGCTTCAGCGATGTGTTCAGGCATGATCTGGTCGGAAGCTGCAAGATCAGCAATGGTTCTTGCCAGTTTGATGATACGGGTGCATGCACGGGCAGATAGCCCCATCTTTTCAATAATCTTTTCAAGCAATTTCTTGCACTCTTCTGACAGGGGACAGAACTTTTCTATCTGTCTGTTATTCATTGCAGCATTACAAAAGACAGTCCCTTCAGCTGTTTCTGCTTCGAATCGCGCTTTTTGAATCTGCCTTGCCGCCAGTACACGGAGAGCAACCTCCCGGCTTGATTCTTCCCCTTTTCTTTCCACAAGCAACTTTGTCTGGACGGGTTTTGTCCAAATCTGTATGTCTATGCGGTCCATTATCGGGCCAGAAAGTTTTGAAAGGTAAGCCGCTCTGCGGGAAGGACTGCAGGTGCATCTGTCACCTTCTCCATAATAGCCGCAAGGACAAGGATTGGTTGCAGCAATAAGCATGAAGTCCGAAGGGAAAACAACCTTGGACTTAAGTCGGGAAATAGTGACCTTCCTGTCTTCCATCGGTGCTCTCAAGGCTTCCAGAAACCTTTTCGGTGCCTCACAGAATTCATCGATCATGAGCACGCCATTGTGTGCCAGGGAGATTTCCCCGGGAATGATTGTGTCAGACCCACCTCCTATCAATGCTGCTATAGATGAACTGTAATGAGGCGATCTGAAAGGGCGGATTCCGTTTAAGCCATCAGCAGAACACCCTTTCCCGGCTACAGAATATATCTTTTTAGTATCAAGCGACTCTTTCAAAGTCATCGGAGGAAGAATGCCTGCCATAGCCTTGGCCAGTGAACTTTTACCGGACCCGGGAGATCCGATAAGAAGAATATTGTGCCCGCCTGCGGCAGCAATTTCCAAACCTCTTTTAGCACCGTTCTGTCCGACTATTTCAGAAAAGTCCATCATATCGCCAGTGCCCGCTTTTCTCCAGTTCACGCCATCATTTTCATATGACCGGCTTTTTACAATCAGGCTGCTGCAGTCTTCCTCATTTTCCAGAATTCTGACGATCTCTTTAAGATCAGCTACTCCGTAGATTCTGGTATTTCTGTATTCTGATGCTTCCTTTGCAGCCTCCCTGGGAAATATACAGCCTTCAAATCCTTCCTTCTGAGCAAGTTCTGCCACCGGTAGCGCACCTGAGACTTCCCTGACACTTCCATCAAGTCCCAATTCTCCCATAATGACGTATTTGTCCAACAGTGGCATGTCACTTTGCCCGGATGCCGCAATTATTCCCAAGGCAATAGGAACATCATAGCCGCTGCCTTTCTTATGCATGTCAGCAGGAGCCAGATTAATTACGATTTTCTTTCCAGGAATCTTGTAGCCTAATGTCTGCAGTGCCGTTATTGTTCTGAGCAGGCTCTCTTTCACAGCAGCATCCGCCAGTCCTACCAGATGTATTCCTATGCCCGGAAGGACGTTTACTTCAACAACTACGCTCACGGCTTCGATGCCGATGCATTTTGCACAATGAATATTTATCAACATATGAAGTCTTATGTCTTTTGGTTCGTGTGCAAATTTTATAAGGAAGGCGAAAATTGAAGTATAAAAAGAGAAAATAGTGGTGAAATTCGGATGTTAAAATAAATATTATACAGATAAAAATTAATTTTATGTAATTTTGTAAACTTTAGGCATAATAGGAATGTTTATGGAAAAGAATAATTATGTATCTCCTGAAGTTCTGATAGTTGAACTATGTTCCGAGGGTCTTCTTTGTGCAAGTAATGAGAAACTGGACGAGATATGGGGCGAGTGGTAACACTCATTTGCAGATAAGTTTAGACATATAGGCAATGATTAAAAAACCATTAGAATCTTTAGGATCCTATTTTCTGTTCTTGAAGATGGTCTTCAAGAAGCCGGAAAAGTGGAGGATCTTCTGGAGACAGTTTATAGTTGAATCAGATAAGCTGATCATTTCTTCTATATTGATAGTCGCTGTCATTTCGGTTTTTCTTGGAGGCGTGCTGGTGATTCAGACGGCCTCAAATCTGGAGAATCCGGTCATTGACAAGATGTATATAGGCTACATGGTGAGAGAGAGTCTTATCCTTGAATTCTGTTCTACAATGATGGCTCTTATTCTGGCAGGAAAGATGGGCTCTAACATTTCTTCCGAAATAGGCAGCATGAGAATTTCGGAGCAGATTGATGCAATGGATATGATGGGTGTCAATTCTGCCGGTTTTCTTGTTCTTCCAAAAGTCATTGCCACGACAGTTCTTGGTCCGCTTCTCATGCTTTTGAGTTTTTCTTTGGGTCTCCTGGGTGGATGGATAGTTGTCGATCTGACCCAGATAATCCCGACCGCATCATATGTAACCGGTATCAAATATTGCTATAACGGATTCTATGCGTTCTACAGTGCCTTCAAGATGTCTCTTTTCTGTTTCATGATTTCATCGATTGCCGCCTTCAATGGTTACTATGCAAGCGGAGGCTCGCTTGGAGTAGGACGCTCAAGCACCAGGTCAATAGTGGTCACAAGTATTCTTATACTTATGTTTGACCTGATTATAACCCAGTTGTGGCTGTATTAAGAAAAGAGGAATTATGATAAAGGTAGAACATCTGAATAAAAGCTTTGATGGGGTGCAGGTGCTCAAGGATATAAATGTAGTTTATGAGCCGGGCAAATGCAATATGATAATCGGGGCCAGCGGCTCAGGCAAGACTGTGCTCTTGAAGAATCTTATCGGTCTCTTCAAGCCAGACAGCGGAGAAATCTGCTATGGCGAGCAAAGGCTGTCGACGATGGATTATGCAAGCCAGAAAGAACTCAGAAAGAATATAGGTGTTCTTTTCCAAGGTAGTGCCTTGTTCGATTTTGCCACTGTTATCGAGAATGTAATGTTTCCGATGGAATTCTTTACGGACTGGTCTTTTGCACAACGGAAGGAAAGGGCTCGATATTGTCTGGAGAAGGTAAATGTCATCGGTTCTGACGACAAATATCCCAATGAACTGAGCGGCGGGATGCAGAAGAGGGTCGGCATCGCAAGGGCTATTGCCCTTAACCCTTCATTCCTGTTCTGCGATGAACCGAATTCAGGTCTGGATCCATATACATCCATTGTTATCGATCATCTGATAAGCGATCTGACAAAGGAATTCAACATGACGACTATTGTCAATACTCATGATATGAATTCAATACTGGAGATAGGAGATAAGATCGGGTTTATCCACAATGGCTCCATGCTATGGCAGGGAGATAAGAATACGATACTTCATCCGGATTGTGTCCAGTTGAAAGAGTTCCTTTGTGCCAATACGCTGGCACGAAATATCATAGAGGGAAAGAATTAAAGATGAATTCTTAATCCAAGTTCGAATCCAAGCATTAACGGCTGGGCTGTCCTTATGCTTGAAGGCTGTCCGTTTTGGAAGTAATATCTTAAGCTAGGGTCGATATATAGTCCCAGATGCTTTCCAAGGGTGAATTCCATTCCGAATCCCAGATTGGCGGACAGCTGTACACCGCTCGCTTTTTCCTGATGAGCTACAGATGTCATAAGCACCTGGTAATCATTAAGTATACATTTTTCCACAGTACCACCGGCATAGGCATAGAAGTTTATCCGGTTTATATCGACTATGTCATAATATATATTTATCGGAATACCTATGTAATGCTGGCTGTTCCTTATGTCGGAGCTTATAGATGTGGCACCGTCGTTATAGCTGCCATAAAACTTGCTCGTAAGCAGGGAGTAGCTTATGCCGGTTCCTAAAGACCATTTCTGGGAAAGCCCGATCCTTATACCTGCTCCGATGGTGACAGGAATTCCATATATCGTCTTATCGGTAGTCTGGATAATTGCTGGTCTTTCATAGTTCGTTGAAGGAATGGAAGGACTCTTCATCAGCCTTGTCCTTGAGTTCTCTGACGTATTTGTGCCGGCAATTCCAGAGAATGAGAAGTCTGTGCGTGTCTTTTTACCGGCTTCGCCGATTTCGATTCCCTCTATCCAGTCTTCCTCTAAATCCAGAAGAGGTTCTTTGCTCAGAACAGCAGAATCTTCGTTGTCCTGAGATTGTACGAAAATATGCGGTTGAGATTCAGATGGAGATTCTTCTGCTGTTTCCGGCGCTGTGTCCTCAGAAGTAAGGACTATGATGGCATCTGATGCTGTCTGAGCGGGATAAGTCTTTTTGAATACAGTTTTTTCAGGTTCTGCCTTTGCTATAATGATATCTTCCGGACAGATGTCTTCAACGTCTTCAACAACAGCAATCAAGGAGTTGTCTTCAGTAATAGGAAGCAGCGGGTCCTCTGATGAAACCTTGTCCATACTTAGAAAGACTCCGATAGCCAGAACAGCGGCAGCTGAAACAGCAACAGCAGCCCTGCGCCACCAGAGAATAACCTTCTTTCTGGCCGCAATCTTATCCAGTTCTGAAGAAATTCCATCCCAGATGTAGGCAGGAACCTCTTCCTGTCCTTCTTCTAGAATCGATCTCATCAGAAGATCTGAATCAGTATGATTGTTGTCAAACATTCTCTCTTTCCTTAATCTTGTTCTGCAGCCAGATTCTCGCCCTGCTAAGCTGAGTCCGTGAAGTTGTCTCGCTTATTCCTAACATGTCGGCAATTTCCTTGTGCGAGTAACCCTCTATAACGTAGAGGTTGAATACGGTGCGGAAGCCGGTCGGCAGATCCATTATAAGTTTCATGAGCTCCTTGTAATTAAGGCTCTGCATCTGTGACACTGTTTCTGCCTTTATTCCTCGGGCTGTTTCAAGTTCGTCGCTCATCTTCAAGGCGTCCTTCTTCCTCAGGCTCATAAGTGCCGTGGTTACGAAAATCCTTCTTGCCCATCCTTCAAAAGAGCCTTCCCCCTTGTAACTGTCCAATCTAGTAAAAAGGGTAACGAATCCATCCTGAAGCAGGTCTTCTGCCAAGGTTCTGTCTCCGACATACCTCATACATACCGGGAACATGCGTGGAGCCAGACGGTCATAAAGGACCTTCTGAGCAGCTCTGTCTCCGTCTATGCACGACTTAATAAGTTGTATGTCAAATAATTCCGTCACCAGTGTCAAAGTCGGTCCGTCTTATCTGCCATTATTCGTGCCGTTCAAAAAGATGCTTTACGGACCATTTATGTTGCATCAAGGACACTTTTTTTCCAAACTTATGCATTTTTTCCGGATTTTGAGTATTATTTTTGTAGTTTTCAAGCCCAATCTGAAAGTTATGAACGTATTTCATAGGATAAGTCTATATATCTTTTTTTCTTTTTTTGCAGCAGTCTTTACGCTTGATGCTCAGGAGTACATAAGTGAAAACATGATCCTGACAGCTGTTACTGCGATAGAAGAAAAGAAATATTCTGAAGCGGAGGCTGTTCTGGCGATGATTCTTGCGGCTGATCCGGATAATGATGCAGCCTGCTATTATATGGGAACGATTGCAATAGCACGAAATGACGCATCAAAGGCAGAACAATATCTGAAAAAGGCAGTGGAAGCAGATCCGGAAAATTTCTGGTATCGCTACCGTCTTGCCAGAATCTACGAACTGACGTCACGTCCCGAACTTACAATAGACATTTATGAGGAGCTGCTGAAGGACTTTCCGAAGAAGAGCGACCTGTATTTCAGTCTTGTGGAGCTATATGCCATGAACGGCCAGCAGGAGAAATCACTTGAAACGCTGAAGAAGATCGAGACAGAATTCGGAATGACAGAATCCATAGCAATGTTCAGGTTCAATCTTCTGCAACAGATGGGTCGTCAGGAAGAAGCTATGCAGTCACTCTGGGAATACAATGAGAAATATTCTTCACCATATGTCCTGACAGCACTTGCTGATTATGAAATGTCTGTCTATAATGACTCGACTGCAATAGGTTTTTATGACGAGGCTCTTGAACTGGCTTCAGACTATCCTCCGGCATTGATAGGCAAGGCGGAGGCTTTGAGGATAACAAGAAAATATGATGAATATTTTGAGGTCCTCAATCGCTTCATCTCGCTCTCTGATGCACCTGCAGCAGGGAAAAGCGACTATCTCCTGGCTGTTGTGAGGAGGATGGACCCTCAGTTTGTCCGTTCGTTTCTTTCAAGATTGGATGAAGTGATAGAAAAGACACGTGAGGTACACCCTTCGGACAGTACTGTCCTCCAGCTTGCCGGTGTCTATTATTATTCGACCGACCGGAAGCAGAAGGCAGGAGAGGCATTCCGTCTCAATGCGGAAACTTTTCCAAAGAGCATTTCTGCAAGTGCCAGCTATATTGAATATCTGATGTATGCCGAGCAGTGGGAAGAGCTTTCGCAAGAGGGAAGAAAGGCGTTCGGAAGATTTCCATCAGAGACTGCCTTTCTTGAGATGGCGAGTGTTGGAGACTATAATCTCAAAGAATTCGACAAGGTTCTGGAAATATGCGATAAGGTGATTGAAGTGGCACCGAAAGATAGTTCCAAGACATTGAGGGCCTGGTCTACAAAGGGCGACGTGTATTATCAGAAAGGGGAAAGGAAGAAGGCATATAAGGCTTATGATAAGGCCCTTAAGATCAATCCGGATTATGTCTATGTGCTTAATAACTATGCATATTATTTAAGTATGGAAGGCAAGAGGCTCAAGAAAGCCTATGCGATGAGCAAGAAGACTGTAGAAGCGGAGCCGGACAATGCCACCTATCTGGACACATTTGGTTGGATACTTTATCTTCAAGGCAAGGCATTGGAAGCCAAACCTTTCTTCAAGAGGGCTATGCTTTATGGAGGGAAGGAAAGTCCAGTCATAATGGACCACTATGCAGAAGTTCTTTATGCCTTGGGTGAGCACGATCTTGCTTTTGTCTATTGGGATATGGCGAAAAGGAAGAATAATGGTGAAATTCCTGATCTGGAGGAAAGAATAAAAGCAAGAAAAAACACAAAGTGACCATCCTATGCGTATTGACCTGAAACTTATCTGTTTATCGATATTGTTCCTCTCGGCATCTGTCTTTGCAGGTGCTCAGGATACCAGTGTGCAGGAACAGAGGAAGGCAAAATTGGAAAGGGAAATAGCTATAATCGACAGGCAGCTGTCGGAAAACGCTTCCAGAAGCAGCAGCATGCTGACCGACCTCACATTGATCCGCAAGAAGGTGTCGAACAGAAAGCAGCTGGTGGCAGAAAGTGACAGGATCATTAAGAAATACTCTGATGATATCTATCTGAAGCAGAGGCAGATCAACCGCATGCAGGCAAGGCTCGACACCTTGTCTGACCATTACTCCAAACTGATATTAAGTGCATACAAGAACAGGGATGCACGTGTGTGGTATATGTATATGCTTGCCAGCGACAATCTTGGGCAGGCGTTTCGCAGATATGGATATTTCAAGAATCTGTCCTCGCAGTTAAGGTCTGAAGCAGAAGACATTAACAAACTGAAGGTTCAGATGGAAGAGCAGAGACAGAGTCTCGTTGCATTGAAGAAGGAAGCCGAACAGGTAAGGAAAGAGCGTGCAAAGGAGTTGGAGAAGCTGAATGCAGAAGAGAAACAGGCTGCTTCAGTGGTGAAGAAACTCAAGAATGACCGCCGGAAATATGAGAAGCAGCTTAATTCAAAGAAGAAGGAGATCAATGCCCTTAACCGTGAAATAGAAAGGATAGTTGCTTCAGCCATGAAGTCTTCCAAGCCTTCTTCCGAGAAGTCTTCTAAAACGGAGATCGACACAAAACTGGCAGCAGAATTTGCAGGAAACAAGGGACGTATTCCTTGGCCGGTAGAAGGTGCTGTTGTAGGACGTTTCGGTAAACATTACCACCCTGTATATAAGAATCTGGAGTTGCCTCCAAATAATGGAATTGACATCGCGGTAAGCAAGGGAGAGAGGGTGCAGGCTGTCTTTGACGGTGTCGTTAAGCAGATTATCGTGATGCCGGGCTTCAATCAGTGCGTTTTGATTCAACATGGAAACTATTTCTCTTTCTATTGCAAACTGGACAGCGTTTCTGTCAAGGCTGGAGATAAAGTCAAGGCCGGTCATAAGATAGGAACAGTCGACACGATAAATGGACAGAATCAGCTTCATTTCCAGATCTGGAAGGATACAAAACCTCAGAATCCGGAATCATGGCTTAAATAACATCGCATAGAATGATACGAAAGAAGACGGTATTCCTGACAGGAGCAACAGGTAATATGGGTTGGGCCGGCTTTCAGGAGTTATATGGTAGAAAAGACAGGTTTGACATAAGGATCCTGGCTCGTGACAGCAAGAAGAACCGGAAAAAGCTTGCCAGATATCTTGATGATCCGTCTGTGACGGTAATCTGGGGCGACCTGACCCGTTATGATGATGTTCTCAAGGGTGTATCCGGTTCGGATTATGTGCTGCATGTAGGAGGAATGGTGTCTCCGGCAGCGGATTATTATCCGGAAAAGACCTTGAAAGTGAACGTGGCAGCTGCAGAGAATGTGGCAAAGGCTGTACTTGCCCAATCGAATGCAGATGAGATAAGGGTGGTTTATATAGGTTCGGTAGCTCAGTATGGAGACCGTCGTTGTCCGAATCATTGGGGCAGGACAGGCGATCCTGTATGTGCAAGCCGCTTTGATATGTATTCTGTATCGAAATGCAAGGCGGAAAAAGCCATCGTGGACTCCGGGATAAGAAAATGGGTTTCATTGCGTCAGAGCGGGATATTGTATCCTGGAATTCTTAAGGTGCTGAATCCTACGGCCTTTCATGTTCCGGTGCAGGGTGTCCTCGAGTGGGCTACAATAGAGGATTCGGGGCGTCTGCTTGCCAATGTGTGCGAAGACTGGGTTCCTGAGGAGTTCTGGAACAGATTCTACAACATAAGCAGCGGTGAACAATATAGGATGACAAATTACGAGTTCGAGTCAAGGCTTTTGAAAGGGCTGGGTCTTCCGGAACCGGAAAAGGTCTTTGAACCGCAATGGTTTGCCACACGTAACTTTCATGGTATGTGGTATTCTGATGCTGATGTGCTGGAGGATTATCTGCATTTCCGGGCAAATGTTCCTATAGACAGATATTTTGCCGACATGAAATCAAAGCTGCCATGGTTCTATTCCCTGGCCTTTCTTGCACCTGCATGGGCTGTGTGCCTGTTCATGAAGCCATATGCCTTTGAAAAAGGGATGGGAACCCAATGGTGGGTGGAGAACGATCCGGAAAAATTCAATGCGTATTATGGTTCCCGCGAGGAATATGAAAAGATTGTTTCATGGAAGCAGATGCGTCCGGGCCGTCTTGAAAAGAATCAGTCTGCAGCCGAGGCGTCCGGAGAGTTGAGGTGTCTTGACCATGGATGGGATGAGAGCCGTCGCCTTGAGGAACTGACTGTGGATGAGGTGCGTAGGGCTGCTGAATTCCGTGGAGGGCGCTTCCTCGGCAAGAAGGGCGGACTATATGAGTGGGAGTGTGAGCATGGGCATCGTTTCGAAGCCTCTTTGGAGTATGTCCTGCTGGGAGGCGGCTGGTGTCTTGAATGCAATCCGGATAAATGGACTATTGAGACAACAGAACGCAACAGGTTCATCTCCCAGCTGAAGTGAAGATCTCCCTGTTGGCGGTGTTTGGGTATTGGAAATTATTGATATTTAATAAATTGTGCTTTTGCGATGAAGATAAGAGTACTTGATATAGCATATGAAACTATGGCGGACGGGCCAGGCTTGCGCACTTCGATCTATTGTGCCGGATGTGCACATCATTGTCCCGGCTGCCATAACCCGCAGTCGTGGGACTTTAACGCGGGAAACGAAATGACCGTGCAGGAACTGCTTGACATAATCAAGGACGACGAGTTCGCTGACGTGACTTTCTCCGGAGGCGACCCTCTGTATCAGGTTGAGGCGTTTACAGAGCTGGCCCGCCGTATCAAGGAGGAAACAGGCAAGAACATATGGTGCTATACCGGCTTTACATATGAAGAAATCCAGGCAGACGAGCGGCTCAGTGCCATTCTTCCATATCTCGACGTCATCGTGGACGGCCCCTTTGTCTTAGAACTCCGTGACCCATACCTTCAGTTTCGCGGCAGTTCCAACCAACGGATCATCCATCTTCTCGAATAAGATTTTCTGCAATTACTCCCGACATTTCATCGAATTCTTCGGGATTAACTTATAATATGGCAAGACATCTTTTTATCTTGTCCTTTCCCACACGGAACCTCTGTCAAAGATTGTCTGCTATCCGAAACTTAGTTCTCTCATCCGGAAGATATACCGACCCGATCCTCGCAAGGGCAACGGCATAGCAATTGAAACCTCTGATATAATCATCCTCAGAACGAAACATCACTTCGTTTTCATTTCTTTTTCCACAAACCATTCTCTTTCCGAGCGTGACGGAGATTAATCCCTAAAAATGGCATAAGATGTAGGGATTAATCTGCGATTTGACGTCAAACCTCAGATTTTACGGATTACTCCCGAAATTTTGCTATAAACTTCGGGAGTAATCTCATCGTCAGGACTCAGACCGGCAGAAAAATTTGGAAAAAATATCGGGGAGAGCATATCTTTGTTAAGATAATCCTAAACAAGTTCTATTATGAAACCTGATATGAAAGTATCCATTTGTGTGAAAAGCATTTTTCAGTCGCTGATTTTCAGTATCATCCTTGTTTTTGCAGCCTGTTCAGAAGGCCCCCTTGACTCAGACGACGGTTCAGGAAATGGTTCAGGAGATGGCGGAAACTCTACTGGCGTCGGAGTGGAATCAGTGCATGGCCCTGTTACCATGAAACTGGAATCCGTCACTGCCACTACTGCTCTCTTTTCGGGTTCTCTTGATATGGAAACAGCTATGCTCTATACTGAACTTGGAATCATCTACTCAACGGATTCTGCCCTGTCTAAAGACAGCGGAACACGTCTGCGGATCACATCCATCATCAATGAAAATAAGTTCATGGAATTGATTTCAGGTCTTCCTCATAGCACTGAAATCTATTATGCACCGTATTATTGTTCCGCATCCGGGCTCTTTGTGGCCGGAGAGGCGAAGAAACTCAAGACGGTGACGCCAGAGATAAGCATTGCCGTAGATGAAACATCTGTGACCGGTCGCTCTGTAAATCTTCTTATGGGTGTGTCGGGGATTACTCCAGCCGACCTGCAGTCCGTATCCATAGGTCTCATGTACTCTGATGACAAGAACACTGTTCAAGAAGGAGAGGTGATTGAGATTCAGGAACTCGCACAGTCAGGTGAGATAGTCATACCTCTTGATGACTTGCTTGCTTCCACTCCATATTATTATTGTTCATATATAGAACAGAACGGAAAACGTCTGCTTGGAGACATTAAGGAATTCCGTCTACCTGATCCTTATATAGCCGCACAGAAGGATCTCGATATGTCTGCGGCGGTCAATCTGTCTACGACCAAGACAGCCAACTGCTATATCGTTTCACAAGCCGGACTTTATAAGTTCAGGACAGTCAAGGGTAACAGCAGCACTTCTGTCGGTAATATCGCCTCATGTTCTATCCTTTGGGAAACATTAGGTACTTACGATGCACCGAAACCGTTGGAACTTATCAGTGCTGTCTGCTATAGAGATAATTTTATAGCCTTCAAGACAGCAGACACCTTCAAGGAAGGTAACGCACTTATTGCCGCCAAAGATGCCTCCGGCAATATCCTTTGGTCATGGCATATCTGGCTGACTGACCAACCTAAAGGCCAGGTCTATAAAAACAACGCAGGTACAATGATGGACCGTGACCTTGGGGCAACGTCGTGTACTTATTTAAATGATACTTCCGATGATGGGTTGTATTATCAGTGGGGAAGAAAGGATCCGTTTTATATGTGGTCATACAAATCCACCATTGCTTCTTCACCATATGTGTCTTCAGATTCTACGTATGGTACAATCGAATATGCAACAGCGAATCCAACAACATTTATAACAGGCAATAGTTTAAATGCTGACTGGTATTATACTGATACTGATAAGATGGGTTATACTACCCGTTGGACAACATCAGATCAAGATAAATCTATCTATGATCCTTGTCCTGCCGGATGGCGTGTTCCTGATTCTGATTTTTGGGAAATTGCATATGGTTATTCAGGAAAAACTGAGATATCTTTTTCAAAAACTGGTGGTGAAGATATGTCATATTACTTTGGGAGTGGCGACAGTTCTATTTGGTATCCGGAATCCGGTGTTTATAATACTGATGGCGACTTTTTGTCTGATGTCGGATGTTGGTGGTCCGCCGGATTGTATTATGAAAACTGGGTGTGGGGTTTAAATATTGTGTTTCATTCATTTAAGTCAGATTTTTTTACAAAAGGATATATGCTTTCTAGTCCCTCAAGCGGTTGTTTTGTCCGCTGCCAGAAGGAATAGCGGATTTTTCTCTTTTTTTGTGATTATTTCTTTTTCTTTAACAAGCATTTTCTTTTTCTTATACTCGAAAAGATTGGAAAGGGATAGGTTTGTGGAAAAAAGAAATGAGAAAATTATATCATTTTTGTCTTTCCGCTGGGAACGAAGTGATGTTTCGTTCTGAGGAAGATTATATCAGAGGTTTCAATTGTTATGCCGTTGCCCTTGCAAGGACCGGGTCGACTGCTTTGGCTGATTCCTTCATGTCCACTCATTTTCATGCGTGTGTCCAGACAGATGATATAAAGGGATTGGTGTTTCATTACAGGGCGTCCTACTCGCGTTATTTCAACAGGAAATATTTCCGTAGGGGGACACTGGGAGAGTCTGTTCCTTTTGTATTGGACATAGTCGGCCTCTATCATCGTCTGGCGGCCTTGAGCTATACATTGAGGAACCCATTGCATCATGGTGTATCCCCGACTCCGTTCGCTTATCCTCACAACTCTGCAAATGCCGTCTTCAGGAACGAGTTGGGAAAGTCTCCGGCAATGGAATTGCTTCCTGCCCGTAAATATTATCATACACTTCCCGATAAGGCAGAGGTCCCGGCTCATTATAAGATGAACAAAGACGGATTGTTTTTGAGGGAATCCGTTATAGATGTGCCTCAGGTTGAGTATATCTATGGTAGTCCGAGGAACTATCTTTTCTATATGAACCGGCTTTCCGGCGAAGATTGGGAAAGAGAACAGCTTAAAGATGGAGGTAAAGCACTGACCCTTTCGGGGATAGAGACAGGGGTCCGCATGAACGATCTTCAGTCGATGTTGAAGAGCGAGTTCGGAAGAGAAAACTATAATAAAATTACAGATTCTTCGTTATGCAGCCTGATTGATGATGAGATTTTACCGGGATATGGTCTCAGGTCGGTATATCTTCTGGATGATAAGACAAAGTTTCAGATAGCTGACAGTCTTTGGCAGAAGTTCCGCTTGGAAAAGGACAAGATAAAAAGATGTCTTGCTATATTATGAGTTACTCCCGAAGAAGTCGATGAAATTTTGGGATTAATTGGCGAATCAGCAGGTTTTCTTCAATATAAATAATTACTCCCGAAGTTAACAGGAAAACTTCGGGAGTAATTATTTATGCTATGGCCTCTTTCTGCGTGACAGGGATTCGTTTCAGTATCCCAGCTGAGGATCATTGGCTATTTGTGGACAACCCTGTCCTTGAGCTCTGCAAGTTTTGCACTGTTCCAGCGTCCGGTCGTTCCTACAAGGTATCCGGTGATTCTCTGGAGCTTGTCTATCTTGGTGCTCTTGCAGTGAGGACACCTTGTAAGGTTTTCGTCTGCATTCTCGAATCCGCAGTCAAGGCAGCGGTTCCTGTTGTGGTTTACAGAGCAGTATCCGATGTTGTATCTGTCCATTAGGTCTACAATTGCCATGATAGCCTCTGGATTGTGAGTCGCATCTCCGTCAATCTCCACATAGAAGATGTGTCCACCTCCTGTGAGAGCGTGGTATGGTGCCTCAATCTCTGCCTTGTGCTTAGGAGTACACTTGTAGTAGACAGGAATGTGGTTTGAGTTGGTATAATAGTCCTTGTCTGTAATGCCTGGGATAATACCGAACTTTTTCTTGTCTCCTCTTGTGAATCTTCCTGCAAGACCTTCTGCAGGTGTTGCGAGAACACTATAGTTGTGTCTGTATGTCTCTGAGAACTTGCCTACCTTGTCTCTCATGAATGACACGATGCGAAGTCCGAGTTCCTGAGCCTCAGAAGATTCTCCATGATGTTTTCCGCAGAGGGCAATAAGTGTCTCAGCCAGACCGATGAATCCGATACCGAGTGTTCCATGGTTGATCACAGATTCGATAGTGTCGTTTTCACCAAGCTTTTCGCTGTCAAGCCAGAGGGCACCCATCAGGAGAGGGAACTGCTTCTTGAGTGCGGTCTTCTGGAAGTTGAATCTTTCATTGAGCTGTTTGGCTGCAATTTCGAGGGCCCAATCAAGTTTGTTGAAGAATTCGTGGATCCTGTCTTCCTGATTTGGAATGTCCATACATTCGATAGCAAGCTTCACGATATTTATGGTAGTGAAGGAAAGATTTCCTCTTCCGATAGAAGTCTTAGGTCCGAATCTGTTTTCGAAGACTCTTGTACGGCATCCCATGGTAGCCACTTCGTACTGATATCTCTTCGGATCGTCGGCTTTCCAGAGTTCGTGATGGTTGAACGGAGCATCGAGGTTTACGAAGTTAGGGAAGAACCTTCTTGCAGAAACCTTGCATGCGAACTTGTAGAGATCGTAGTTACGGTCTTCAGGAAGATAGCTTACTCCTCTCTTCTTCTTCCAGATCTGGATAGGGAAGATAGCTGTGGAACCGTTACCTACTCCTTCGTAGGTTGTGTTGAGGATCTCGCGGATCACGCATCTTCCTTCTGCTGAAGTGTCTGTTCCATAATTGATCGAACTGAAGACTACCTGGTTTCCGCCACGTGAGTGGATCGAGTTCATGTTATGAACAAATGCCTCCATTGACTGGTGGACACGGCTTACTGTCATGTTTATTGCATGCTGGATCACTCTGTCGTCTCCCTGTATGCCTACAAGGTCACGTCTGATGTAATCGTCGATGTCAATGTTGTATAGTCTAGAGTAGTCCTCGCCGTTGATCTCACCGATCTTGTCCAGTTCCTCCTGGAAAGAACGACGTACGAACGGTGCCATATAGAAGTCGAAAGCAGGGATTGCCTGACCTCCGTGCATCTCGTTCTGCACTGTCTCCATTGAAATACATCCCAGAATGCTGGCAGTCTCGATTCTTTTTGCCGGTCTGGACTCACCGTGTCCTGCAAAGAAACCGTCCTCCAGAATCTTGTCCAGAGGGTGCTGGATGCATGTAAGGCTCTTTGTAGGGTAGTAGTCCTTGTCGTGGATATGGATATAGTTGTTCTTGACTGCCTCCTTCACGTCGTCGGAAAGAAGACACTCGTCAACATAGGATTTTGTAGACTCGGAAGCAAATTTCATCATCATGCCTGCAGGAGTGTCCGCATTCATGTTGGCATTCTCTCTGGTGATTTCGGTTGCCTGGGCGTCGATGATTTCCTGGAATATCTCGCGGGATTTTGCCTTACGTGCAAGATTTCTCTGGTTACGGTAGGCGATATACTTCTTTGCAACCTCCTTGCGCGGGCTGTTCATAAGCTCGATCTCCACCTGATCCTGAATATCTTCCACGCTCATGTTTTCGACATCAATCCTCGAGATGGCTGCAGCGATTTCTGCAGCAAGAACGATGTCTTCTCCCTGCTCTGTCACATCCATGGCTTTAAGGATGGCATCAACAATCTTTCTCTTATCGAATATGACGATTCTTCCGTCACGTTTTACAACATGCTTTACCATAATTTCTGAGGATTGGTGTTGTTAATATCTAGTTGTTTTTCTTTCTGTGGTCATATGGGGCAACAAAGATAATTCAATTAGTGTAAGTTAAAAGAAAGAGTAAGGCAAAAGTTATTAACAATTGTAAAAATCCCCTGTTAAATCATTGATTAACAGGGGATTGAAAATATGGTAATTTTGAAATATTCAAATTAGGCTAACAAGTTTGTTACCCGACCAGCCATACAAGCACGTGCTTGTCAAACATCATATATTCAAGTTCAAATTCTTCTTCGTGTTCGTCTTTGTGGATGAATGTAGCTTCAAGCTCTCCTTCTCCTTTCGGGCGGAATTTTTCTACTTCAATCTGCTCTGCAAAATCCACGCGGTTCTGAGACATTCTCTTGAAGATGGCCTCTTTTGCACACCAATATATAGCAAGCTGTTCGTTCTTCTTCTCGTCTTCAAGATCCTCTATCTCCTCCTCGGAAAGAGCCTTCTTTTCAACAGCAGAGAAATCCCTTTCGAGCGACTCTATATCAATTCCCACTTCCTCCTCATCATGAGTGATGACTGCAACATATTTGTCTGTATGTGTGATGCTGATGTTCGTAGCACAGTTCTCAAGATATGGTTTGCCGTTATCATGGTGATTGAGGTACATCTTTTCCTCGAAAAGCTCATTAAGCAAAGCTCTTACTGCAAGCTTCTGCCTTCTGTGACTCTCATTTCTGAAAAGCGAGATCTCTTCGAGTTCATCATTCGGTACAGATGTTATCGCGAGAAGTTCTTCCTCGCTTTCGGTTATCTGCCACACTGCGATTTCTGCCTTGTTGTCCAGTTTCTTTCTAAGATAAAGTGCCATATATGTTTATAAACAATTATTCAAAATTCATGAAACCATATTACCCGGAGTGCCAATATACGACAAGCCGGTGCGTGCCGACCAGGCACACACGGCATAACTTTCCGACTGCTCATCGGAAGAATTACCCATAATCATATAAATAGTCTGGGATAACGGATCGTCAGATTTCTGATCCGCAACTTTCTGATCTGTCAATATCGGACTGGGAGGTTCCACTTGTCTGTATATTCTTAAAATTCGGGCACAAAGATAGTAAATGTTTTGATATCTGAAAACATGAAGAATATACATGTATGAAAGATATGTGTGAAAATGTCTGAGAAAACGAGGATTTTAAACCAGAATCACTCAATATTTTATTATATTTGCCAAGTTTTGAATAAAAATCTAACAATTTAAGATATTATGGAATTTTTGACTAATGACAAGCTCGTGATCGTAGGTGCCGGTGGCGCTATCGGATCAACAATGGTTCAGACAGCTCTTACTATGAAGCTGACTCCTAACGTATGTCTTTATGATGTATATGCTCCTGGAATGGAAGGCGTGATGGAAGAGATGTTCCATTGCGGCTATGACGGAGTTAACCTTACTGCCACTACAGATGTTGCAGAGGCGTTCAAGGATGCCAAGTACATCATTTCTTCCGGTGGAGCTCCACGTAAGGAAGGTATGACACGTGAGGATCTTCTTGCCGGTAACTGTAAGATCGCTGAAGAGCTTGGAAAGAATATCAAGGCATATTGTCCGGATGTAAAGCATGTGGTTGTGATCTTCAACCCAGCTGACCTTACCGGTCTCGTTACCCTTCTTTATTCTGGTCTTAAGCCAAGCCAGGTTACAACTCTTGCAGCTCTTGACTCGACACGTCTTCAGAGTGCGATCGCAAAGAAGTTCGGTGTGAAGCAGTACGAGGTTACAGGTTGTGCGACCTATGGCGGACATGGCGAGCAGATGGCAGTGTTCGGAAGCGCTGTGAAGGTTGCAGGCAAGCCTCTTTCAGAGCTTATCGGTACAGAAGCATGCACAGAGGAAGAGTGGGAGCAGCTTAAGGTTGCAGTTACACAGGGTGGTGCAGCTATCATCAAGCTCCGTGGCCGCAGCTCATGGCAGAGCCCTGCATATTGCTCGGTTGAGATGGTCCGTGCAATCATGGGCGGCGACAAGTTCCGTTGGCCTGCAGGTACATATGTAAACAACGAGAAGTACCAGAACATCATGATGGCGATGGATACTACTCTTGATGAGAACGGATGTACTTATAAGATGCCTCAGGGAACACCAGAGGAGATGGCAAAACTTGATGCTTCTTATGCTCACCTCTGCAAGATGCGTGACGAGGTCGTTTCTCTCGGCATCATCCCGCCTGTAGCAGAGTGGAAGTCTGTTAACCCTAATCTTTAATATTAAGATAATATAGCGAAGAGGTTGAATCGGTTTTACGGCCAGTTCAACCTCTTGGCTTTAATAATAACATAATAACTTAATAATATTATGAAGAAATTCATTCGCTTCTATTTTGCGGCTGCCGTACTCTTCTTTGCAGCTGCATGTTCAGAGAAAGAGGACACTCCAACAGGCGATGGCGGGGAAAATGTTGCTCTCAAGATAGCAGAATATACTCTTAACGAGAAGGCTGTGTTCGGAGAGACCCTTTCTTTTACAGTTAAGGTAGAGGGATCGGCGTCAAATGTTACTGTCGCTGTCATTTCAGAGGGAAGCCAGCTTGCAGGTACAACGGTCAGGGAATCAGAAGGTGGAGTCTTTTCCGGTGAAATTTCCCTACCATACACAAAGAACATTGCTGACGGAGACTATGATGTGATGATCATGGCTATAGGAACCAATTCTTCAGAGCGTGACGAAAAGACCCTCAAGATCGCCCTTTCGCACCCATCGTTCTCATCTGTAGCATTTGTAGCTTCAGACGGGCAGAAGTTCGAGATGAAGGCGGAAGGCTCTCTATGGTCGTTTACCGGAAACCTTCCTGCATCTCTTTCCGGTGTGTTTGAAGCAAAGGTCGGAAGCAGTGTGTTCACTTTCGGAGGAAGCAATGTGGATAATGTGGAATTCGGAAACCAGTCTACCTTGCCTCTGTACAGCTACAGCAATCCTCTTTCGAATTCGACATTGACATTCGATGTGATATCTTTCGCTGTAACCTTCCCTCTTGAACCAGTTGTGGTTGCGGTTCCTGTTACTACGGACGTTGCCAATCCGGGAACAATTGATGTAGAGTTCAAGAAGGGACAGATTGTTATTTTCGAAAACCTCGGCAACCTTTGGGTTGATGTCGATTTCTTTGACAACAATGGTGACGGCACATACACATTCAGGGCAGAGGGCGGATATTACAGGCTTACAAATCAGTCCGACTGGGGATCGCTTCGCACAGAAAGAGTGACGGTAAACGGTGATCTTGGAACATTCCGTTGGGACGACAAGGGTATAACCGTGAATGAAGCGATCTGGTGCCTTGGAAACTATAACTTTGGAAAGCCAGACAAACGTGCCATCCGTGACGGCCGTGTCTTCTCCGATTGGGAAACATATGATGCATATTGCATGGCGAAGATCGATGACTACAAGTATCAGATCACCCTCCGCGTATACAACTGGGCTTCCTACAAGTTCTTCCAGACAAAGCTTGATTGGGGAGATATCTATGGAACCAATTACAATCTTGACAAGAGTAACCTCAATAATCTCTGCTATATCTACAACAACATCTTTGTAGGAAACGGAAATTTCCAGCAGGGAACGGGTGAGAGTGACCCTAACCTTATCCAGTATCCGGAGTCCGGACAGGTCATCCGCTTTACATTTGACGTAAGCAAGCCTCTTGGAATCATTGTAACTGCTGAGGCAGCGGAAATGTAGTCACTTTTCATAAAACCTTATGAATATCAATCGTTTTCTTGCAGCCATTGCGGCTGTAATCATAGTCTTGTCAGGGGCCATGCCGGCTAAAGCGGCGGATGCCCCTGATAAGGTAAAGGTTTCCGGAAAGGTCGTGGATGAGGCCGGAGTGCCGGTCATCGGCATTGCAGTCATCTCATCCGACGGGACCAGCGGAACCATAACCAACGACGCCGGTCTGTTCTATATAACAGTGCCGGAGGGAGATGTGCTTACGGTCACAGGAATCGGTTATCAGGATGAGAAGGTCCATCTTGAAGGAAGGACGGAGCTTCTGATCAGGATGAAGACTGATACGGTCCTCGAGGAGGCCGTGCTTGTCGGTTTCGGTACTCAGAAAAAGGAAAGTGTCATAGGAGCCATAGCATCGATAGCCCCAGAAACCTTACAGGCCAATCAGACAGCGAATCTTTCAAATGCGCTGGCAGGACAGATTGCCGGAGTAATCGGTGTTCAGCGTTCTGGAGAGCCTGGCTATGATGCTTCAGATTTCTGGATCCGAGGAATCAATACCTTTGGAGCAAGTTCCAATCCACTTGTGATCATAGACGGCGTTGAACGTAGTCTTGACCAGCTTTCACCGGAAGAGATAGAGTCGTTCTCAGTTCTTAAAGATGCTTCTGCAACGGCAATCTACGGTGTACGTGGTGCCAATGGTGCCATCGTAATAAAGACAAAACGAGGCTCGGTCGGCAAGGCAAAGGTCAATATAAAGGCAGATTATGGAGTGACAGCTCCGTTGAAGATTGCCGATTTCGTGGATGGTGCCAAGCATATGGAAATAGTGAATGCAGCAGCAGCCCTTTCCGGCTCGCCCGGACCATATTCTCCCGAGCAGATTGAAAAAACACGTAGCGGGGTAGATCGGGACCTGTTCCCATCCACCGACTGGCTTGATCTGGTAACCAATGATTTCGCAACCAGCTCTCATATCAGTGCAGATGTAAGCGGTGGTACAGAACTTCTCCGTTATCGTTTCATCCTTGGAGTCTACAACGAGTCAGGTATCATCGCAACAGATCCGACCGCAGCCTTTGATTCTCAGTTGAGGCTTACCAAGTACAATGTGCGAAGCAATATCGACCTCAACCTTACCAAGTCCACATTGTTCACCTTCAGTATCGGTGGATATATGCAGGACAGACACGCACCGGGATCTAATGTAAGCAGCATACTTCAGTATGCTCTTGAGATTCCGCCAATCGTTCATCCTGCTGTTTATTCCAACGGGCAGTTTCCTATCCAGTCCAACAGGGCCAATCCATATGTGATGGCTACACAGACCGGCTATAAGGACAATTACAAATCTCAGCTTCAGAGTGTCGCCACATTGGATCAGGATTTCGGACTTCTCTGGGATCCTCTTCAGGGACTTCATGCCAAAGTGACTTTCTCTTTCGACGTCTATCAGGATTATTGGTCTGAAAGAACAAGAAGACCAAGCTACTACTATGCATCTGGACGAGATGAAGCGGGCAACCTGATTACTGACCTCATTTCAACGGGTGACGAATTTCTTGGTTTCACGAAGAGTTTCGGCGGTAGCAGAAGCACATATTTTGAAGTACCGGTTTCATATAACCGATCTTTTGGAAAGCACACAGTTGATGCTCTTCTTTTATGGAATATGAGGAGCTACGTGGATCAGAATGCGTCATCTGCAATCTATTCTTTCCCATACAGGCATGCAGGACTGGCAGGACGACTTGCCTATGATTACGATAGCCGTTATTTCGCTGAATTCAATTTCGGCTATAACGGATCAGAGAACTTTGCCAAGCAGTATCGTTATGGTTTCTTCCCTTCAGGTGCAATCGGATGGATGGTTTCCAATGAGCCGTGGATGGAAGATGTGAAGCATATAGTCTCCCAGCTGAGAATCAGGGGTTCGATGGGTCTTGCCGGAAATGACCAGATTGCTGGAGGGCGCCGTTTCGGTTATCTTACGACAATAAATGGTTCGGCAGGACAACATAGTTTCGGTTCAAACAACAGTGTGTCGTATCCGGGAGTAGCAGAAGACCAGTTCGGAGTTCCTGACCTGACTTGGGAAACGGCCACAAAGACCAATATCGGATTCGATCTCGGGCTCTTTGATGCATTGAATCTTACATTCGACTATTTTACCGAAGTGCGTCAGGATATCTTCATGCAGAGAAAGATCTTCCCTGAGACTTCCGGTTTCCAGAATGCTCCATATGCCAATTATGGAAAGGTCTTCAACAGAGGAGTTGATGCATCCCTGACATTCAACAAGGTATTCACCAGGGACACTTATCTATCGCTCATGGCCAACTTCACCTATGCCCATAATACTATTCTCGAGTATGATGAGGCTGCAGGAATAATCGGTACTACACGTGCCCGTACCGGCCACAGCATCAATCAGAACTTTGGACTGGAGTCACTGGGATTATATACGGACGATGATTTTCTTGATCCGGTGAGCGGAACTCTCAAGCCGGGACTTCCTGTTCCTTCGTGGAACCGTGTAAAACCGGGAGACATCAAGTATGTAGACCAGAATAATGACGGAATCATCAATGATGAGGATGTAACTGCAATCGGAGGTGCTTCGGTACCGGAAATTGTATATGGATTCGGCTTCTCTTTCCGCCATAAGGGTTTTGACATCAGTGCCCTCTTCCAGGGTGTGGCCCTTACAGATTTTGTTGTCGGAGGAGACTATGATGATGCAAGAAACCAGTACTATATCCCAGGTTCCGGTTCAGGAGCGGTTGCCAACATCCTTGCCAATGCAGATGACAGATGGACACCGGAGAATCCTTCTCAGGATGTGTTCTGGCCAAGACTCTCTCTGGGAACAAATGAGAATAACAATCAGGCATCGAGCTGGTGGCTGAAAGACGGTTCGTTCATGCGTCTGAAGAACTTCGAGATGGGCTATACCTTCCTTAGAAAATCAGGCCAGAAGAACAGGGTTGTGAACAATATGCGCCTCTTCGTCAGAGGAACCAATCTGTTTACTATCGCTGACTTCAAGCTCTGGGATCCTGAACTTGCCGGAAATGGTTTTGCCGCCTATCCTATTTCAAGAGTTGTGTCTTTTGGACTTGATATATCATTCAATTAAATGACAGGCTATTATGAAAAAGATACTATATATTATATTGACTGCAGCAGCTTTTGTGTCGACTGTCGGCTGTAATTTTCTTGATCAGGAGCCTGATGACCTTATTACGGAGGAAATGGTCTTCAATGATATAGTCAAGACTAACGGCTGGCTGGCAAATATCTACAATTATCTTCCGGACCCATACATGGGATGGAATATGAAATACGGTCTGAACACTCTTGTTGATGATGTCCAGATTCCTCTCGAATGGTCTGGTTTCGGCTGGTGGACAGCATCTGCGATGAAGGGAAACTGGAGTGCAACGTCGAATTATTTCGACCTTTGGGGAGATGTCTACAAGGCAGTAAGGGCAGCTTATGTGTTTCTGGAAAAAGTCAAGCCTTTAGGGTCAGAACAGACAGAAGAAGATGTTGCCTACATGAAGCTGCAGGCACGTTTCCTTATCGCCTATTACTATAGTGAACTGCTTGAATTCTATGGTTCCTTCCCGTTGGTGACCAGATATTATGGCATAGATTCAACATACGAGGAACTGATGCTTGAGAGAACTCCATTCGAGACCATTGTCGAGTGGCTTGATGAGGAACTGCTGGACCTGTCCAAGAATCTGCCGCTTAAGCATCAGAATGTAAGTGAGGATTTCGGCAGGGCTACCAAGGGTATGGCATTGGCTGTACGTGCCCATGTGCACATGCTCGCAGCAAGCCCATTGTTCAATGGAAATAAGCTCTATGCAGAAGTAAAGAATCATGACGGGACCCTTCTGTTCCCTCAGACTTATGACAAGGATAAGTGGAAGAGGGCGGCAGACGCCATCAAGGACCTTCTGGATCTTGGAGTATATTCACTTTACAAGGAATATAATGAAGACGGAACCCTTGATCCTTTCCTTTCTTATATGAATCTTCATTTTGCACTTGGAGATGCAAATCCGGAGCTGATATTCATCAACAACAACTGCAACTACGCGGAAGCAGACCAGAATATGGCGCCTCACGGATATGGAGACGGTAATGGAGCTTACGGTGCGACCCAGAATCTTGTGGATGCCTTCTTTACGCGTAACGGTCTGCCGATAGACAAGGACCCATCCTACAAGGCAGATGGTTACAGCACCGAGGACATACGCTACCCTAACACTGCATGGGTAAGGTCCAACTCCAAGGAGGAACCGGGGCTTGTTACCGAGGCAGGAACGCCAAACATGTATTGCAACAGAGAGCCACGTTTCTATGTATCCATTCTGTGGCATGGCGAGTGGTCTTCACAGATGGGTGGTTTTGTTAACTTCCTTTATGGGGGGCCGAACGGAGGTCCTAGCTACGACTCTCCTCAGTGCGGCTATCTGATGCGCAAGAGACAGCATCCTCAAAGTACGGAGATCGGCAATCAGAACCATCCATATCGTCCTGGCATTATATTCCGTCTTGGAGAATTCTATCTAAGCTACGCCGAAGCCCTTAATGAGTTCTATGGAGAGTCTCAGCAGCAAGAGGTGCTCAAGTATCTCAATGCAATCAGGGAACGTGCCGGAATACCTGCTTATGAAGGTACATATACTCAGTCAGAAATGAGGGATATGATCCGTCGCGAACGTAGGATAGAACTTCTCGATGAAGGAAAGCGTTATACCGACCTGCGTCGCTGGATGCTTTCAAAGGAAGTGTTATCCAAGCCTATCAGGGGTCTCAATGTCAAATCCACGACCCCGGACCAGTTCTTCTTCCAGACGAGGACATTTATGATACGTTCTTTTGAGGACAGGAACTACCTGTGGCCAATCAGGCAGACTTACATAGATAATAATCCTAAGTTGGTTCAGAACTACGGATTCTGATAAAATAGGCTGGCCGGCAATGACATGAGCCCCGAAAGTTTTGTCTAACTTTCGGGGCTCATGTCACAATCTCCGGTCTATTTGTGCGAAAAACACACATTTTCTTTAAAAAAGTTTTGCACTTTATTTTTTTCGCTGTATATTTGTAGTCCCAAATGAGGGAACTCGGGGTGTGGCGCAGTTGGCTAGCGCATCTGGTTTGGGACCAGAGGGTCCTGTGTTCGAGTCACAGTACCCCGACATTATGACAAGGCAACCGTTTGTAAATCAAGCGGTTGCTTTTATTTTTATTTTAACGCAAATCAATTACCTTTGTGGTAAGGAAATATATGCGTTATGATCAGGGCGACAGGAATAGAAAAGTCTTTCGGCAGTCTGAAGGTGCTGAAGGGGATAGACTTCAATGTAAGGAAGTCTGAAGTTGTGTCAATCATGGGGGCTTCTGGTGCCGGTAAATCCACCTTGCTTCAGATTCTCGGAACCCTGTCTACTCCAGATTGCGGCTCTTTGTTCATTGACGGGACAGATGTCCTGAAGCTGGACAGTAAGGGAATTGCTGAATTCAGAAACAGAAAACTCGGCTTTGTCTTCCAGTTCCATCACCTTCTTCCTGAGTTTACTGCATTGGAAAACGTCATGATTCCGGCATTCATTGCCGGCCGTTCCAGAAAGGATGCGGAAAGACATGCCGAAGAACTCCTTTCAGACCTTGGACTTTCCGGCAGATTGACCCACAAGCCTTCCGAACTTTCCGGTGGCGAGCAGCAGAGAGTAGCGATTGCAAGGGCGTTGATAAACAAGCCGGCTGTCCTTTTTGCAGACGAGCCGTCAGGTAATCTGGATTCCAAAACGAAAGAAGAACTGCACAGGCTCTTTTTTGAACTTAGAGACAGACTTGGTCAGACTATAGTGATCGTTACACACGATCCGGATCTCGCTCGTATGTGTGACCGTTCTCTTTTCATGCGTGACGGGATGTTTGTAGAGGAGTGAGCATGAGTGTCTTCAGATTCAAAGAATTTTCGGTGACGAATGAAAAAAGTGCCATGAAGGTCAATACTGATGGAGTTCTTCTTGGTGCAGCCTTGACTGTGAAGACATCGGACAGGCATGTTCTTGATGTGGGTACCGGGACAGGTACCATTGCTCTTATGGTGGCTCAAAGACTTTCTGCATTAAATGCTGAGACTTGCCATGACGTCATGATTGAAGCAATAGATATTGACGAGGCGTCGGCAGAGGAAGCAGCTCTCAATTTTCATGCGTCCCCATGGAGTTCTGTCCTTACTGCCAGACACATTTCTTTGGAAGACTATATTCTTTCCGATGGCTATACAGGCAGGTTCGATCTTATTTTTTCAAATCCTCCCTATTTTGATGATTCTCTACAGGCTCCGGCAGTAAGAAGAAACAACGCAAGGCATACCTCCTCAGGTCTTTCCTTTCGTGAACTTCTGGAGTTTTCATCATCGGCACTGAGTACAAACGGACGATTCTCAATAGTTCTGCCTGCTGAAACAGAACATAATCTTCTGAGACACGCACGCATGTGTGGTCTTTTCCCATTCAGGACAGTCAGGGTCAGGACGGTTCCGCGTAAGGCCCCGGGCCGTATAATCGTGGAATTTTCCAGGAACCGGACAGAGAATCCTGAAGATGTCATGCTGACAATACAAAATGAGGGAAAGTACACCGAAGAGTATCTTTCCCTCACTAAGGATTTCTATCTGTTTGCCTGACCTATCTTTCTTTTGAAGAATGATTCTTTTTCGGGTGCAGCTTGTGGATCTGTTCTCTCCTGAATCGTTCCTCTGCCACATAGAGTTTTGCAACTTTGTCGATTGGCAGTACTTTCTTATATTCTTCAGAGAGTCTGTTGTTCAAAGCCCTTCTGTCCTCTCTTGCTTTGAGATAAGCATCGAGACGCTTTGACAGTTCACCTTCTCCTTTATTCTCATTTACCGCGGTTTCAAGCTCCTTGTATGTCTGCATGACCTTGTGTGAGAGAGCATCGAATTCATTGCTGAGAGCATTGTAAACAGGCCAGAACGCCTGTGCTTCTTCGGGTGTAATGTTAAGTTCAGACGTGAAAAAAGCGATTTTCTCACTCATCATACGCTCTTTCCAGTCGCATCCTTTTTCATTCTGTGCTGTTGCATCTGTTGCTGCGAGCAGTAGTAATGCCGTACTGCAGGCAATAAGTAAATTGCGTATCATATTCTTTATTTTATTAACTCCAGTGATTCCAATGGAATGTCATTATATATAAGGTATTCGATGATGTCATCTTCTGTAATCTCCTGAGACTCGGTTTCTTGTGAGTAGTATATCGCCATAGGGTCTGTGGTTGGAATGATCTTGGCGAATACCACGAGGTCTTCATCGCTCAACGTGTCGGATGGAGTCACGTGTTTAAGAAAATATGTACCTATGGTGACCAGCAGCAGGAAGGACGCAGCCAAGGCAGCATATGGTATGAGCCTCTTGTATGCAGACGTCTTTTGTGGAGCTGCAATCTTTTCCAGCTTGCTGCCAAGCATGCTGAAATAGCCTTCCGGTACTTCGTAAGGCATCTTTTTCAGCTTGTCAGCAGAGTCTTTCAATATGTCGCGTTCCATTTTCACGTTGTATTAGACAGTTAAAGTCTTTAAAGGTTAAAAATACTTTTGCAATTCGTCTTTGATTTTGGTGTAGGCATGGTGGTAGGACGCCTTCAATGAGCCGACCGAGGTTCCGGTTATTTCTGAAATGTCTTCGTACTTCATCTCGTCGAAGTAGCGTAGGTTGAAGACTATCCTCTGCTTCTGGGGAAGTTTCTGGATTGCCTTGTGAAGCTGTCTCTGGACTTCATCACCGTTGAAAAATGCATCTTCATCAATCTTTTTCTCCATCATTTCCTGCATGGATTCAAATGAGACCAGCGACTTGAACTTCTGTTTACGAAGGAAGTTCAGTACTTCGTTGGTGGCAATCCTGTAAAGCCATGTAAAAAGCTGCGCATCTCCTCTGAATGAGGGTAGCGCAGCCCAAATCTTTATAAAAATATCCTGAAGGATGTCATTGGTGTCCTCATGGCTGCAGAGAAAACGGCGGACATGCCAATATAGCCGCTCGCTATAGAGCCTGACTATCTGGTTGAACGCCGATTCTGTCTTGCCTTCCCGGTAAAGTTCTATGATTTCTTTGTCAGTCATGCATAATAATTGACACTTCCCCGGTCTTGAGGTTTAACCAAGCTTATTTTTTTCTGCTTATTGCTTTTCTTGCAGCGGCGGCAATGTTCTCGGCATCCATTCCGTATGCCTTCAGAAGCTGTGCCGGCGTTCCTGTCTGTCCGAACTTGTCACCACCGTTGATGAATTCAACAGGGGTAGGCTCATTAGCTGCGAGTACACCTGAAATAAGTTCACCGAGTCCACCGCACATGTTATGCTCTTCAGCACATACGACAGTTCCGGTCTTTCTTGCAGATGCGATTACTGCTTCTTCGTCGAGAGGCTTGATGGTCGCGATGTCTATGACCTCTGCACTGATTCCTTCTGCTTCAAGGATTTCCGCAGCACCGATGGCTTCCCATACAAGGTGGCCTGTTGCGAAGATGGTCACATCCTTTCCTTCATTCATGCAGATGGCCTTTCCTATTTCAAATACCTGGTCTTCAGGAGTGAAGTTTGGCATCGACGGTCTTCCGTAACGGAGGTATACCGGACCTTCATACTCTGCTATTGCAAGAGTTGCCGCCTTGCACTGGTTATAGTCGCAAGGGTTAATGACGACCATGTTTGGAAGGGCTCTCATCAGAGCGATATCTTCCATTGTCTGATGGGTTGCACCGTCTTCTCCGAGAGTGATTCCGGCGTGTGATGATGCTATCTTCACGTTTGTCTTTCCATAAGCCACTTCCTGACGGATCTGGTCATATACGCGGCCGGTAACGAACTCCGCGAAGGAGCCGGCAAATGCTATCTTTCCTGTTATCGCCAGTCCGGCTGCTGTGCCGATCATATTGGCCTCAGCGATTCCGCACTGTATGAATCTTTCCGGGAAAGCTTTTGCGAAAGCATCCATCTTTACTGAACCGGCAAGGTCAGCAGTCAAAGCTACGATGTCCGGATTTTTCTTTCCTGCTTCAAGAAGTCCGGCACCGAAACCGCTTCTTGTATCCTTGTTTCCTGTGTTGGTGTATTTTGTTGCCATAGTATTCAAGATTAAAAGTCTCCAAGTGTTTCTTCAAGCTGTGCCAATGCTTTTTCACATAATTCTGCAGATGGTGCCTTGCCGTGCCATTCGCATGTACCTGCCATGAAATCCACTCCGTGTCCCATGTCGCTTCTGAACAGGATCATTACCGGCTTTCCTTTACCTGTAGCTTCCTTTGCAGCCTTGTACGCTTCAAGGATTGCCTCAAAATCATGTCCGTCTGCAACGATTGTCTCCCATCCGAAGACTTTCCACTTTGCTTCAAGATCTCCGACACCGGCCACATCGTCAATCTTTCCGTCAATCTGCTGGCCGTTCCAGTCAACCATGGCTATGATGTTGTCAACCTTGTGGTGAACTGCAAACATTGCTGCCTCCCAGACCTGACCTTCCTCACATTCACCGTCGCCGAGCATTACGTAAACCAGATTCTCGTCCTTGTCCAATTTCTTACCTAATGCCATTCCTATGGCGGCAGATAATCCCTGTCCCAGTGAGCCGGAGGTCTGGAATATTCCCGGAAGTCCCTTTTCAATGCAAGGGTGTCCCTGAAGTCTGGATCCGAAGAAACGGAATGTTGACAGTTCTGAAACAGGAAAATACCCGGATCTTGCAAGGATAGAGTAGTAGACTGGTGTAAGATGTCCGGCAGAAAGGATAAAGGCATCAATGCCTTTGCCGCTTCTTGTCCAGGTTTCAGGATTATGTTTCATGACACCGAAGTAAAGTGCTGTAAGGAAATCTGCACTGCTCATAGAGCCGCCCGGATGTCCGGATTTTGCATTTGTGACCATCCTGAGGATGTCTCGTCTTACCTGGGTGGAGATCTTCTGTAGTTCTGTAAGGTTAGCCATAGATTATTTCAGTGATTATTAATTTACGCAAAAGTAACAAAAAATGCGTTATCTTTGCACAGTTTTGAAGTAATATACATGAAGAATACAAGAAACTTCTGCATCATTGCACATATAGACCATGGCAAGAGTACGCTTGCAGACAGGATGCTGGAGGTGACCAACACCTTGAACGTACGTGATATGGAGAATCAGGTCCTTGATTCTATGGACCTTGAAAAGGAAAAAGGTATCACAATCAAGAGCCATGCAATCCAGATGGATTATAATTATGGCGGCGAGACCTACACACTGAACCTTATTGACACTCCAGGCCATGTGGACTTTTCATATGAGGTGTCACGTGCGATTGCCTCTTGTGAAGGAGCTCTTCTGGTTGTGGATGCGACTCAGGGAATTCAGGCACAGACAATCTCCAATCTATATCTTGCAATTGAGCATGATCTGGAAATAATACCGGTGCTGAATAAGATTGATGTTGATTCGGCTATGGTTGACGTAGTGACCGATCAGGTGGTAGACCTGCTCGGATGCAAGCCAGAAGACATTCTCCTGGCTTCAGGAAAGACCGGTCAGGGTGTGAAGGAGGTTCTGGATGCCATTGTCGAGAGGATTCCGGCACCTACAGGAGATCCTGATGCCCCGCTTCAGGCCCTTATCTTTGATTCTGTGTTCAATTCATTCAGAGGAATCATTGCATATTTCAAGGTTCTGAACGGATCGATAAAGTCTGGTGACAAAGTCAAGTTTGTAAGCACAGGGAAAGAGTATATAGCCGATGAGATCGGCGTCCTGAAGATGAAGATGCACCCGCGTAAGGAGATACCATGCGGAAGCGTAGGTTACATCATCTCGGGTATCAAGACGGCGGTAGAGGTCAAGGTTGGAGATACCATAACCCATGTTTCCAATCCATGTAAGGAAGCCATTGCCGGTTTTGAGGAGGTGAAGCCTATGGTCTTTGCCGGAATGTATCCTGTAGAGACGGATCAGTATGAGGAGTTGAGAGCCTCTCTTGAAAAATTCCAGCTCAATGACGCCTCCCTCGTATTTGAGCCGGAATCTTCTCTTGCACTTGGCTTCGGTTTCCGATGTGGCTTTCTCGGACTGCTTCATCTGGAAATAGTCCAGGAACGACTTTTCAGAGAATTTAATATGGATGTCATCACGACTGTCCCTAACGTATCATACAAGGTATATACTACTCAAGGAGAATGTCTTGATGTCCACAATCCTTCCGGACTTCCGCCGGCAACGCTCATTGACAGGATCGAGGAACCGTATATCAGGGCTCAGGTCATTTCAAGATCGGATTATTACGGTCCTATCATGAAACTGTGCCTCGACAAGAGGGGAATTCTTATCAATCAGCATTATCTGACAGCGGACCGATTGGAACTCACATATGAAATGCCTTTGTCAGAGATTGTCTTTGATTTCTATGACAAGCTGAAGTCAATATCCAAGGGATATGCATCCTTTGACTACCATGTGGTCGGATTCAAGGAAGCCAAGCTGGTCAAGCTGGACATTCTTTTGAACGGTGATCCGGCCGATGCCTTGTCTACCTTGATACATGCCGACCATGCCTACGATTTCGGTCGCAAGATGTGTGAGAAGCTCAAGGAACTCATTCCTCGTCAGCAGTTCGACATCGCGATCCAGGCTGCAGTGGGAGCGAAGATCATTGCAAGAGAGACAGTAAAGGCTGTACGAAAGGATGTGACTGCAAAATGTTACGGCGGTGACATCACACGTAAGAGGAAGCTCCTCGAGAAACAGAAGCAGGGAAAGAAGAGGATGCGCCAGATAGGAACAGTTGAGGTTCCTCAAAGTGCATTCATGGCTGTGTTGAAACTGGATTAGAAAACCGGTGAAATATAAACAAATAAAAGGGAAACCGTCACGGCTTCCCTTTTATTTGTCCTCACTTTCATGAGGTCTTTCTCTCAGATTCCGTAGAATTGCACACATTATTTGGAATGTGGAATCCGAAGAAAGAGACGAATAAGATTCTTAACCGGTGCAAAGATCGGCCTGTTTGTCTTTTTCTTTGTTGTTGTATCTGTTGTTTTAGTCGTTGTTTTAGTTGTTGTAATGCATTGAATGCCTGAAATCAATCATTTATCACGGATAAGATTTTATTTTTGATTTCATTTAATTTTCCAAAGTCGAAAAAGAAAATCATATCTTTGCAGATACTATGACAGAACAGGAATTAATACTATCAGTCAAGAAAGGAGACAGGAATGCTTTTGATAAGCTCTATGAAATTCATTGGGCTAATCTGGTAAGCTATTCTTCGTTGATTGCCGGAGGTGAGCATGCAAAAGATATTGTCCATGATGTTTTTCTTAAAGTCTGGCTCAACAGAACGAATCTTCAGGAAAAAGAGACACTTCGTCCTTATCTTATGCGTTCGGTATATCACATGTCTTTGAATGTGTTGCGTAAGAATGCGAATATGGAATTCACCGAGACGTGTGTCGATAATCAGATCGACTTTCTGGCAGCAGGTGAGTATAATCCTGACTCAAGCGAAATCATAAAGAAACTCTATGCCAAGGATACGGCGGAGCAGATCCACAAAGCAATGGAGATGCTTCCCGAAAGATGTCGGGAAATCTTCAGGAAAAGCTATCTTGAAGGGCAGTCTCACCGGGAGATCGCTCTCGAATTGGGTTTATCTGTTTCAACTGTCGACAATCAGATATATAAAGCACTGAAGTTGATGAGGGAAAAACTTGGTGAAGGCTTGTATCTGATCCTTCTCTGGCTTACCATACATTGAGTTATCTAAGAGAGTTTTCATATATTTTTAAAATCTTTGAATAGGTAGTTTTGCCAAGTTGCGTGTATTATACGTAATAATGCTAAAACTACCGTATCGTGGATACATTGAACTCTGTTTCAGAGGAGAGGATTCTTTCCTATCTAAACGGGAAACTTGAAGAAAAGGAAAAACAGGAATTTCTGGAATGGCTTAATGAAAGCCATGACAACCTTAGTTATTTTTCCGAAATCAAGGCCCTTCATAATCGTATAGGCTTCTGGAGGCTGCTGAGTAAAAAGGATTTCAGAAAGGAACTCAGAAGGCTCAATGCAACAATCGACAGTGGCAAAAATATTTTTGCAAGACGTTCAAAGCTGGTTTTCTGGGCTACTGCAGCTTCTGTTCTTCTTGTTCTTGGCTTGTCTTTATTCCAAAAGGTGGTTCCAGACGAGCCGGTGCAGGTGTTTGCGTCGGTGGATGGGCAGCAGAAGAAGATCAGACTTCAGGATGGAACGCATGTATGGCTTTCTCCACGTTCGGAAATCAGATACAATCCGGAGACTTTCCTTCAGGATAGAAGGGTAATGCTTGACGGAGAGGCACTTTTCGATGTGGCTCATGACCCTGCATGTCCTTTTGTTGTCACGACTTCGCATGTGAACGTGAAAGTTTTGGGTACGATATTCACTATCAACAGTTTCAGTAATGTTGGCCGTTCGGAGACAACTCTTGCTGAAGGCTCTATCGAGTTACAGAATTCAAAAGGGAGTTATCTCGTCACTTTGACTCCTGGCCAGAAGGCTGTTTATGAAGAGGATAAGCTGACAGTGCAGGAAATCTGTCCAGATGATATGATAATGATGAAATATGGTATCCAGACCATCAGGGACGCCAGTATCCCTGAAATTCTGCGAAATCTTGAAAATGATTTCGGGGTGTGCCTCAAGGCCGTTTCATATACCCCGAAAGATACGCTTTTCACTATCAGTTACATGGGGGACGCCAAGCTTGAGGACGTTCTTGACATGTTGGAGACCATTTCAGGAAGTAAATTCAAAATCGATGAATAAATAACCATGAACACACCAAAATTATTAACAATGTTGATGACTTTGATGATGGTTCTTTTGGGCGGTCCTGCCTCAGCGGAATCATCAAGGTCGTTGCTGGAAGATATGGAATTTACTGTTTCCATTCCGGCAGGTAATTACTCAGTTGCTGACATATCTTCAGAGATTTCGAAGCAGACAGGAGTCGCTTTCTCATACAGCAAATCGCTGGCAGTGACGGATATTGCCGTGCAGAATATGCAATTGAAGAATTCTTCGATTCATGATATTCTCAAGGCTGTATTTTCTTCTTCTGGAATAATCTGGAAGATAAAGGACAATATGGTCGCTCTCTATCTTCCTGAAGAAGTCTCTCAGGAGGGCCCTGAGGTTCAGGTCGAGTTTAAGGAGACCATAAGAGGAGTTGTCCGCGACAAGGATGGAAATCCGCTCATGGGTGCTGTAGTATTTGCAGAATCTGATCCGTCTTCAGCAGTTGTGACTGACATTGATGGAAAGTATGAGCTTATGGCATCGAAAGGTGACAAGGTGATTGTTTCATTGATGGGATATGCACAATACGATTATCTGGCAAACTATGCAACAGTGGAGAATGTTGTCCTTCAGGATGATGTGCTTTATCTGGACGAAGTTATCGTTGTCGGCTACGGTACTCAGAAGAAAAGCGACATAACAGGTGCGGTGGCATCATTTGATACAAAGGCAATTGAAAGACGTCCTGATGGTCAGATCGCATCTATTCTTCAAGGTGCGATTCCTGGTCTATCCATCAATCTGACCGGTTCTACAGCAGAGGCCACGAGTAACTCGGAGATTACAGTACGTGGTGCAAGTTCCATCTCTGCATCTAACTCCCCGCTGCTTGTCGTGGATGGAGTTCCATATACAGGCGAATGGTCAAGTATCAATTCAAATGATGTTGCCTCAATAGAGGTGCTCAAGGATGCATCTTCTGCAGCCATCTATGGTTCACGAGGAGCTAATGGTGTAATTCTCATCACCACCAAACGGGGTACAGCAGACAAGGCGACAGTTGCATACAACGGAAGTGTGAAGGTCAGCAGAGCACAGAATATACCTGACATAATGGACGGTCCTACATTCTATCAGAGAAAGAAGGAGGCCGGCTATAATTTTACGGCTATTGAGCAGAAGGTATATGATGCCGGTCAATGGGTTGATTGGCTTGACCTCTGCCTCAGGACTGGTGTCGAGCAGGAGCATAATCTGTCTGTAAGCGGGCGTAACAAGCAGACAAGGTACTATATTTCCGGAAATGTGCTGAGCAACGAGGGAATAAGGATCAACGATAAGTTCAACCGTTATACAATGAGGGTCAATCTGGAGCAGAAGATAGGCAAGTACCTCACTTTCGGCACAAATACGACTTACGGATACTATGACCGAAGCGGAAAGGAGGCTAACTTCAATCAGGCCTATATAATGAATCCTTTGACTATTCCTTATAATGATGACGGAACTCTGAGACTTCTGACGTGGGAGGATACGCCATATGCGGAAAATCCTCTCAGCAGTCTGAATATAAAGAACAATGATGTTAATCAGAGATTCAACACTGTCAACTATCTGGAACTTACTTGTCCGATAGAGGGACTCAGCTATAAGCTCAACACCAACTATTCTCACAGTTCGCGTCTGGAGCAGACCTATTACGGTCAGACGGATACTCAGGAGGGTTTTGCCAATGGGGGAGAGATGATCGTGAAGAACAGTTATCAGACTGACTGGCTGATAGAAAACATCCTCAGTTATAACCGTACATTCGGTAAGCATACGGTTTTCCTTACGGCTCTTTACTCGGCTCAGAGCCACAATGAGATGTATTATCAGATGACAGGTCTCGGTTTTCAGAATGATCTGAATACTTACTGGCAGCCTAGTAAGGCCCAGACCTTGACCGCAACGACAGCAGAGGCTACGGAAAACCATATTTCACAGATGTTCAGGGCTAATTACAGCTATGATTCCAGATATCTCTTCACTGCGACAGTCCGCAGAGACGGTTATTCAGCATTCGGTTCTGACAAAAAGTACGGAGTATTTCCTTCTTTGGCTCTGGGATGGAATATTGCTAATGAACAATTCTTCAAGAAGTCTGCGGCAGGGCGCACAGTGAATAATCTCAAGCTTCGTCTGTCATGGGGTAAGAACGGTAATGAGGGTATTGAAGCATATTCTACTCTTCCGATACTTACAGGAAAGAATTATCTTGACGGAGACCATCAGACGGCATACGGATATTTCGCTTCAACTCTGGCTGCTACCGATGTAGGTTGGGAAACAACGGAGCAGTACAATTTTGGATTGGATTTCGGCTTGTTCAAGAACAGACTTTCAGGAAGTCTGGAGGTATATTACAGCAACACGTATGACCTGCTTTTATATCGTACGATTCCGGCAATCAACGGTGTGACTTCTCTACTTGGAAATCTCGGAAAGACAAACGGCCGCGGAGTGGAGCTTCAGCTTAATTCCGTGAACATCTCAAAGAGGAATTTCTTATGGAGCACAGAACTCAGCCTCGCTCATAATAAGACTGCAATTGCGGATGTCGGCCTTTTTGACGAAAATGGAACTCCGATTGACGATGTGGCGTCCCGCTGGTTTATCGGCTACCCGATATCAGTATGTTATGATTATGCATATGAAGGAGTGATTCAGAAGGATGAAACGGTTTCTTATACCATTCCGTCTGCAAAGCCCGGATTCATCAAGTATCAGAATATCAACGGCGACGATAAGGTGGATTCAAACGACAAGCTTATCATCGGAGTAAAGGAACCATGGCTTGTATTCGGTCTGACAAATACATTCAGCTATAAAGGCTTCTCTCTTTCAATCTTCCTCAACGGACACCTGGGAGCCACATATCCTAATTATCTCAAGGCTCCAACTACCATTGAATACAGAAAGAATCAGCTGAACCATAATTTCTGGACAGAGACCAATCCGACCAATGATTATCCGGCAAATATTCCGGACGGATCGGTCAATCCTCTCAATGCCAGCCTTTACGAGAGTACAGACTTCCTGAGAATCAAGGATATAAACCTTTCATATCGCATTCCGGAGAAGATTGTGAACAGAATAGGCGTCAACCGCCTTGAAGTCTACCTCGATGCGAAGAATGTCTACACCTTCACTTCATGGTCAGGACTTGACCCTGAATTCGTGGCGAATTCTTCCCGTCAGCTGTCTTCTCCTCAGACATTGCAGCTGTCGGCAGGTGTGCGACTTGAATTCTAAGGATTAACATGAAAACATCAGAAAGAATGAAAAAGATATCATCAATATTAATAATGTGTGCTGTCCTTATGACGGCATGCAGCAAGGACTTTCTCTCTGAAAAGCCTGTGACCGGAATATATGCGGAGAATCTGCTTGTGGATTATCAGGGTTTCGAAAATATGTCCAACTCCCTCCTTTATCTTGTAAGGTGCGAGTTCTGTACACAGACAATTCCTTTAGGAGGATCAGAATTTCCTACTGCACTCAACTGCAATATGTCTACTTTATGGATGTGCGGGCAGGATAATGCATGGCATAACAACAGAACAGCGTACTATCAGCATCAGGTTGTGCCGAAACTGATTACCGGAATGACCGACGGACAGGCCTTCCAGTCTATTTTTGAATGGCTTTACAAGACAGTCAATGTTGCCAATATGATCATCACCAGAGCAGAGAATCCTGATGTAAACTGGCAGGGAGGTTCTCAAGAAGTCAATCTTCAGAGAAAAGAAAAGATAATTGCCCACGCACGCCTGATCAGGGCATGGGCATACAGACATCTGGTGTATTCTTTTGGTCCGGTTCCTCTTTCAACCAGAGAGATAGTCGGCTCGACAGTCAGAACCGACTGGGAAAGGAATCCTATAGAAGAGATTTATGGAGTGATGGAGCAGGACTATCTCTATGCTGTTCAGAAGCTGGATTGGAGGGAGGAAGGCAATAATATATGGGGAAACCAGGCCGTTGCCCGCCATTATCTTGGTGAACTTTATCTTGCAAAGGGAGATCCGGAATCGGCTAAAAATATCCTCAGGCCTCTGGTTGAAGGAAATGAATATTATCTGATGACTTCACGCTTCGGATCCAACAAGGCAAATGACGGATCTGCCTTTATGGATGTATTTGCGGATCCGCAGTATGCACATGGAAACAGAGAAGTTCTTTGGATGTTCCCGAATGCAGACAAGACTGAGGTGTCTTCCGGTTATACCAGCGGTATGTACCAGAGAAATATGTGGTTCAACTGGTATGTGTCTCTGTCTGAGGTGACAGCGTTGACCCATTCGGCTTACGATGGTCTGACGATTGAGCTTTTCAATCAGGTAAACAACAACAGGGGAGTGGGCAGATGTGCAATTTCAAAGGGAGCCCTTGATCTATATGACTGGAACGGCCAGGGAGGAAAGGATATAAGGTATAATAATGACGCCATTGTTTGGCATCTGTATTTCATGGGCGAAGACGGCCAGAAATTTGAAATTCTCAACGAAGAAGGCGAGAGTCTCATAAGTACGGAAATAACACCAAACATGGTAGATGATTCTTATCCTAACATCCGTAATTATAACTGGCCTTCACCACGCAAATGGCAGTGGGCAAATCCGATCATTGCAAGAGCTAATGAGGCCGGGCAGTTCAATGACGTCCCTTATCTGCGTCTTGCAGACACTTATCTGCTGTATGCTGAGGCTCTTTATAAGTTGGGTGACTCGAAAGCGGTGTCATGGATCAACAGAATACGTGCAAGGGCAAATGTGTCCAATGCAAAGGAATCCGATATGTCCATTGATTTCATTCTTGATGAAAGAAGCAGGGAGCTTGTTGCAGAAGAGGAAAGACAGCATACCCTGATCCGTCTGAGTTGGGAAAACGGAGGTGATGAAAGGAAGGCTGATAATGTATATAAATCAAGAGTCAGGAAATACAATGAAGTCTGTGGTCGTTCCGGAAGAGGTTGTGATGACGATGTTACACCGGTTCTTTTCCCTATACCGCAGGATTTCATTAATTCCAACACAGGAAGAAAGATCGAACAGAACCCGGGTTACTAGGTCATAAACCTTCGCTATATGTGTAGAAAGACATTTATAATTGCTGCATTATCGCTCGGACTCGTCTCTTGTGTTGAGGCAGTACAGTCTGGTTCCGGTGCGGAAGGGGGAATCGAGCTCTCTGTAACCGAAATCAATCTTGATGCAACAGGAACGGCCGATACGGACCTTGCTGTGACTTCTGGAGGAAGTTGGACAGCATCTGTGTCTGCACCTTGGCTGACTTTTGACCCCACTTCGGGAGGTGCCGGGGAGACTGTTGTTACTGTCAGTGGAAAACCCAATGATGCGGTCACTTCTCGTTCTGTAGATGTTCTGATCTTTTCAGATTCGGAGTCAAAGATCGTCCGTGTGACTCAGAGTCCGAGGGCGGTGGAGTTTTCGTGTCATGTGTCGGCTACATCCGTGAATTTTGATCATGCATATGATTACGAGCCATACGACCTTTCTGTTGAGACAGGAGAGGATCCTGTGGAGCTTGATCTGACAGAAGCTCCATGGCTTGAGGCCAAGGGAGGCAAATTTACTGTACCCTCGAACTCAAAAATGACCTTGACTTTATGTCCGAAGGAACCGAACTACAGTCATAATCCACGTACATCCATAATTCGTCTTACCGGACGTCAGACTTCACAGAGCGTTGATGTGACGGTGAGTCAACCTGCATCTTTTCAGAATGAGGCGGAATCGCTTCATAACCTCTGGCGTCACACATCAAATGCATCTTCTCAGTCATCGTGGCGTAACGACATGATGCTGACTGCTAATTATGGAGATAAAAAGGGAATATTGTCGATAGAATCTTCAATCAATTCCGATGTGGACATAATGCCGGATGACAATCGTTGTACATTCAAGGGAATGCATGCGATGGATGCCATTCTCTTACGTACTCCTGTAAAATACATTGCTGCCGGAACAGATGTCAGTGCAATGCTTTGCTTGGCACAGAAGACGGCTTTGGCTCCAAGGGAGTGGGTTGTTGAATACTGGGACGATGAAAAATGGAATGAGATACGCACCTTCATGACATGCAATGAGAGTACGGACTATGAGTGCTCTACTGTCATCTGCGATTTCACTCTTTCCAAACCGGTGGAAAACGATTATGTGAAACTGCGTTTCCGCATGTTGACAAATGATGCATCAGTCATCAACTTCATGCCGGCAAGTCCATGGTATGGGGCTGCCCTGATAATCAATTCGGGAGCTCCGGCCATAAAGGACAGCAAGAAAATTCTGATTTACGGCAATTCCTTTACGTATTATTGGGGAAGTGCCTTCATATTGAAGCAGCTTGCCAGATCTCAGGGATACAGACTAGATGTCCGGGCTCATATGGACCCGAGTGTCCCATTGATAACTCATGCAAGAGCACTCAGTATTTCCAAGGCTCTTGCCAAGGAAGGCGGATATGACTTTGCCCTGCTTCAGGAACAGAGTACTGTCCATGCCGAATATGCTGACGGTAAGAAGACATCGGCGTTGAGCGAGGCTCAGCTTCTTGCCGGAGAAATCCGTGCGGCCTCTCCATCTTGTAGGATAATACTGGAAAACACATGGGCGTATTCTAAAAGTTCATATATGGGCTATGGAAGTTTCAGTGGTTTTGATGAAAAACTCAGAAAGGGATGTGAGGAGATTGCGGAAGGCATACAGGCAGATATATCTCCTATAAATCAGGCCTTTGCCGCCGCCCGCAGTTCATGTCCGGAACTGAAACTGCTGCACACGGACGGCCATCATCCTTCCGTTTATGGTACATATCTCAAATCATGTGTCAATTATCTGACAATCTTCGGAGGACAGTTCAACGGGGAACCATATCTGTGGGAACTTTCGGAAGATAATGTATCCAAACTTATTCGGGAAGCAGAAAAAATCCAATAACATAAACACTAACTAATAGATTAACAAAATGAAAAAGACATTTATTTTTGCTCTTGTTGGAGCTATCCTTTCATTGGCAGCATGCCAGAAGGAAGTGACTTATCCTGAGGAAGCAACAGCTTCCGGTATTCCTACAGAGGAATTCTACAAAGAAGGTGGTTCGTTTACTGTACTAGTGAAGACCAATGTAGTTCTGGATGTAAAGGTAAGCGACACATGGGTCAAGTGTACTGATAACCCTACAATCGTTACAAAGTCAGCTGTGCCTGCCGAGAATAAGGCATTTACATTTACTGTTGATGAGTGGGATGTCAAAGGTGACAAGACACGTTCAGCTGACGTTACCATCGAAGGAGAAGGTGTTGCCCCTATCGAGTTCAAGGTAACTCAGAAGACAGGTGAGGTGTTCTCTCTTGTAAGTGTGGATCCGGAGAAGGGTGAAGTCGCAAATGAAGGCGGTCAGCTGACAATCCAGATCAACACTAATGTAGAGTATGTGACTGAACTTAATGCTGAGGATTCGTCATGGATTGTAGCAGACGAGAATAACTCGACAACAGGTACCATTGTCCGTTATAACATCGCAGCAAACGAGTCATTCACTCCGAGAACAGCTGTGATTACCCTCAAGGCAGAAGGCTTCGAGGATATCGTTGTGAATGTAAACCAGCTCAGTCAGATCCGCGGTATTTCTACAGCTGCTGACCTTGTGGCTTTTTCTGCAGAATGGGCAGCCAAAGGCAATCAAGGTGACTACTCAAAATGGGTTAGCGAGGACGAAGGAAAGATCATAATTCTTGCTAATGACATCGATATGTCAGGAATTGACAATTGGGCACCGATCGCTGACTTCAAGCCTAGTAAAGGCAAGTGTGACCTCACAAATGTCAAGATGTCTTACAATGACTGCCAGACTTTCCTTAACTTTACTTTCGATGGTCAGGGCTATTCAATCAAGAACTGGAACATCAACATCGTGAAGGATGAGGTTCCGGCTGAAGGATTGATCTATGGTCTGTTTGGCGTCGGTTCCGGCATCACCATCAAGAACGTGAATATTGATGAGTCGTGTACTCTTAATGTAGATATCAAGGATGCAAAGGGACCGGTTGCAATCGCTCCTATCATCGCTCTCTGCAATAACTGTATCATCGAGAACTGTAATTCAGCTCTTCAGATCAACAGCGTGAATATCGAAACATCGCTTTCTACTTCAAAGATGGCGATAGTATCAGGTCTGGTCAGTTACTTCAAGACCAACAACCAGAACAGAACAAAATGGATCAAGAACTGTACATTCAGCGGAAAGGCAGATAATGTTCGTACAAATTCGATCTTTGCTTCATCCACACCATCTGTTCTTGCTGGTATTGTAGGTTGGGTCTTCGGTCAGACCAAGGGTGCATCAGAGGCTGTTATCGAGAACTGTGTGAATAACGGTAATCTTAAGGCTCAGTTCCTGCGTGTCGGTGGTGTCATCGGAACAGCTTCGCAGGATGCAATCATCCACAACTGTGTAAACAACGGAACAGTAGAGCTTCAGTCATTCGAAGGCTGCACCATCACGACATGCTATGCGGGTGGTGTTATCGGATTTGAGTCTTGCCAGGTTGCTGACTCATTCCCTGAAATGCATGACTGTGTGAACAACGGTACAGTTGTAGGATATGGTAATCTTGTAAGTGTAGGAGGTCTGGCCGGCTGTACAAAGAACACTTCAATGAAGAATTGTTCTAACACAGGTCTTGTGGTCTGCACATCAACAGCAGATCCTAAATACCATGGCCTTCTTGTGGGTTGTCTCAATCCTACAACCAATGCAGACCGTCCGCAGCCTTCATACGAAAACATCAAGATCGGTGGCCGTTATGCAACAGGATATTCAGACGGAACAGTGTCAGGAGAAGTAGCAGTGTCAGCAGACAATTATTTTGAGCTCGCTGCATTTGAACGCTCTGCATGGGCTAACGGTTCTAAGTGGAACAAGACAAATGTAACATTCGCGAATTAATGAAGAGATTCGGAAATCTGGTTCTGGCGGCAGTTCTGGTTTTTCTGACATTTGCACAGGATTGTTTCTCTCAGACAGAGAGAGACAATCCGAAGGCAAATGAAGAAGCTGTTGTCGTGCAGGGCAAGGCACGTTTCACAGTGCTGACTTCAAGGATGATAAGGATGGAGTGGGCTGAAGACGGTGTCTTTGAGGACAGAGCGTCTTTCGGTGTTGTGAACAGAGAATTGCCGGTTCCTCATTTTACGGTACGGAGAAACTCCAAGAGCATTACTTTGAAGACCGACGATGTCACTCTGGTCTACAAAGGGCAGGATAAATTCAACCCTTCCAATCTGTCTGTAGTATTTACTATGAACGGAGAAAAGCATGAGTGGAAACCGGGCATGCCTGATAAGGGCAATCTTCTTGGAACAATGCGTACTGTTGACGGCCTTCTGAATGCCCAGGTGTTGAATAAACATGGTGAACCATACGATCCGGGTGTGATTTCACGCGACGGATGGGTTGTTATAGATGAATCCGACAGGCAGCTTTTTGAAAAGAGCGAAGGTACTTGGAAACATTGGGTGGCAATCCGCCCTGAAGGAGAACGTCTGGATTGGTATATGATGGCATACGGTCATGACTATATGGCTGCAGTGTCCGATTATATAAAGATTGGCGGAGCCATTCCGATGCCTCCGAAATATGCCTTCGGTTACTGGTGGTGCCGTTATTGGCAATATTCGGATTTTGAGTTCATCAATCTTGCAGATCAGATCAAGTCACGAAACATCCCTATCGATGTCATGGTGGTGGATATGGACTGGCATGAGACCTGGGGCATGAAAGGAACCAAAGATACACCAAAGGATGAATATGGACAGCGTATAGGATGGACAGGTTACACATGGCAGAAAGAACTTTTCCCACATCCTTCTAACTTTATTGAAAACCTTCATCTTCTCGACCTGAAGACTTCTCTTAATCTTCATCCTGCTTCGGGAATACAGCCTTATGAAGATGTCTATGAAGACTTTGTCAAGGATTATCTTTCCAGGACAGATGATTATGACGGTCCGGAAGGATACGTGAATGAGAAAGGCGAAAAGGTATCAGTACCTTTCCGAATAGACCAGAAGGAATGGGCGGATGCCTACTTCTCTTCTGTCCTCGGACCTTTTGAAGATATGGGAGTGGATTTCTGGTGGCTTGATTGGCAGCAGTGGATCACCAGCAAGTATACCAAGGGCCTCAGCAACACATTCTGGCTCAATTACACCTTCTTTGAAGACAAGGTAAGAAGGAGCCGCTCACAAGGCAAGGACGCAGATCGTCCGATGATATACCACCGTTGGGGCGGTCTGGGAAGTCATCGTTATCCTCTTGGATTCTCAGGGGACTGTTATGATGAATGGGAGACTCTGGCATACCTTCCGTATTTTACAGCGACAGCTTCCAACGTCGGCTATGGGTACTGGGGACATGACATCGGAGGACATCTTCAGCTTAAGGAGCATTATACCGATGCTGACAATTATACCAGATGGCTTCAGTATGGAGTCTTTACACCTATTTATAAGACTCATACGACCAAACTACGTCAACAGGAAAGATATTTCTGGAAGTTCCCTGAGCACTATGATGCAATGGTGGATGCCATCCGCCTGCGTTATAATCTGACACCTTATATATATGATCTGGCACGCGAGACCTACGAGACAGGTATTTCGATGTGCCGTCCTCTGTATTATTATTATCCGGAGGATGACAAAGCCTATACCTGGACAGAAGAATATCTGTTCGGAGACAGGATTCTTGCTACGGTAGTCGGGGAGCCGGTAGATGAAGTGACGGGTCTTGCAAGGAGGAAGATGTGGTTTCCTGAAGGAAATGACTGGTATGATGCAGCAACAGGAGAAATCCATAAAGGCGGTTCCGAAAAGACGTTGAGGTATACAATCAATGAGAATCCATATTTTGTGAAGACCGGAGCCATCATTCCTCAGGCCAGTCCTGAGATTAAGAATCTTCAGGAGAAGAACAATGAACTCTGGTTCTGGATTGCCCCAGGTGACGGTTATTCAAGTGCTGTGACCCATGATGACGACGGGTGCACGATGTCTTATGATGCCGAGTATACCACGACATTTGTCGAGAAGACATCAGATGCCTTGTCTTCACGTGTTCGCGTAGCTCCACGTAAAGGGTCTTTCAAAGGAATGGATCCGAACAGAAGGATCAGAGTGGTCTTTGAAGGGGTATATGCTCCTTTGGAGGTCAAGGTAAACGGTGAGAAAGTACATTACGAACGTTTTGCTTCAGAAAAAGCAGCTTCATCAGATGCTCTCTGTTGGGGATATGACGGAACTTCTCTGGCACTTACCATATTTGTTCCGACCAAGGATGCTTCAGAAGAAATTGTAGTGGAGTGTTCGTACCCTGATGCGGACAGGAATCTGCTCAGAGGGAAGAAAGGACTTCTTGGAAGAATGAAGGCTATTACTCCGGAAACCAAGCTGGTATATACGGAATTCATAGACAAGCGTCAGATGCTTCCTCGTCCGTTTCTCAAAGTTGCTCAATGTGCAAGCTTTATTACGGAGGATCCTGCGGGTGCAGAAAAATATCTTCGCGAAATAGATTGTGGTGCCATGGTGGATGCATTCAATGAACTCGTGAAGATTCCACGTGAATTTGTCATCAAGGTCCGTGAGCAGTCAGGAATGACTGCTCCGGACGGTAATGCACATTGGATGTTCAATTCCAGGTCTTCTAACATGTCCGCCACTTACGGTGATGCACAGATTTCATTTTCACCGTCTTCTATATCCGTAGGAAAGAACTCATCAAACGAATATTCCTTCACAGGGATGAAAGCAGGGGATTATATCCTCTTCGTAAAACCATTGGCTGCATCTGCCCCATCAGGAACGGATGTGGACTTCCATCTCTGTCTGGCTCAGCTGCCTGAATACGAACCACGTGAATGGGTAGCTGAATATCTGGATGGGGGAGAATGGAAATCGTTTGGAAAATTTCGCACAGTTTCTGATGAAAAGAAGAGGACTGCTGTCTTTACAGATGATTTTGTGCTGGCCAACCCTACAGACACAGTTAAGGTAAGATGTAGGGTACTTTCCGGAAGTCCTGAAACAGAGAATGCTTTTCACACATCAAGGTGGATTGCAGCATCATTCAATGTCAATAAGGATGCTCCGGCAATCAAAGACACGAAGAAAGCTCTTATTCTTGGCAACTCTTTCACATTCTACTATGCAACGACATCCATGTTAAAAGATCTGGCCAGAAGTCAGGGACATGACCTGGATGTAAGGACCAACCAGGAGCCCGGGGCTTCATTCGGTCAGCATCTTGGGTTTCCTTTGACTTTAGATGCCATCTCAGAAGGTGGATATGATGTAGCCATATTGCAGGACAGAAGCAGTCATCATGCTGATTTTGTGACCAAAGAAGCAGCGTCAGTACTTTCCGACACCAAGGGATTAGTAGCACTGATTCAGGCCCAGTCTCCTTCCTGCAGGATGATACTTGAGAACACGTGGCCATATGAAAAGGACGCCTGCATGGGTTATGGGACATTGGATGCTTTTGGAAAAGCATTGGCAGATGGATGCGGCAAGGTAGCCTCAGCATGTGGCTGTGATGTTTCCCCGATAGCGAAGGCTTTTGAAGCGGCTGCAGGCGACGGCATTCAGATGTATTATCCGGACAATCATCATCAGAGCCAGTATGGGTCATACCTGAAGGCATGTGTAAATTACCTGATGATTTACGGTGAGGCTTTCAATGAGGATGCAAGTGATTGCGGTCTTTCGCCGGCTGTGACATCGCGTCTAAGAAAGATAGCGGAGTCCATCGTGCTTTAAGGAACCGGGTCGTATCCGCTTCCGCCCCATGGATGGCAGCGGAGCAATCTGCGGGCAGTAAGGTAGAAACCTTTGAACGGACCATGCTTCCGGAATGCCTCTAGGGCATACTGGGAGCATGTCGGCGTAAAGCGGCAGGATGGCGGTTTGAGCGGCGAGATGCAGACCTGATAGAAACGTATCAGGAAAACGAAGGGGCTGATGGCTATCTTCTTGATGACAGTCAGGAATTTATGCTTCTTTTGCTGCACTTCTGTTGATTCTTTCGATTATGCTGCCTATCGCGGAAAAGATTTCCTCGTAGCTCAGAATCTCTTTCTTGGAATACATGAAGAGCACATCCACTCCATTGACGGAAAGGGTGTGTTTCTGTTTTCTATAGCTCTCTCGGATGCGTCTTTTCAGAAGATTTCTCTTTACTGCCCTTTTGAATGATTTCTTGGGCACGGAAATCATGATTCTGTTTGTCTGTGTCCCATTGCTTGAGAACAGATACCTCATCTGCGGGACATTCCCATGTCTGCCTTTGGCAAGAAGTTCCGAAATGTTTGTCTTGCCGTGTAGCCTTTCAGTCTTAGGCAGGGTATTGGGCTTCCTGTCTTCCACAATTTCAGATCTTCGAAAGATAAAGTTCCAGAGCCTTGGCTACAGAAGGGGCTTCGATGGTCGGAGCCGTGATGGCAATGCTCAAGCCAGCCTCTTCCATTGCTTTTACTATGGATTTACCGTATGACACGAATTTTATGTCATCCTGCTTGAAATCAGGATAATTCTCATACAGGGACTTTACGTCTGCAGGGTTGAACAGCACTACAATGTCGAAAGAATGGAGATCGGTTTCCTTGAGATTCTGCGATACAGGCTTGACGAAGACAGCTGTCGCGAATGAGAAACTGCTGTTTTCGAAAAGCTTTGTCACTGCATCTTTGCTTGAGGATTCAGCAGTTGCGATAAGGAAGTTCTCTCCCTTATGCTTGCTTCCTATCAGACCAATGATGGATTCCGGTGTTCCGTCACCGAAAAATATCTTGCGTTTCCTGTATACGATGTGTTTCTGAAGATAGTTCGCAACAGCCTCTGTGGTGCAGAAATACTTCATTGTTTCAGGCACCTTGACGCGCAGCTCTTCACAAAGCTGAAAAAAAGCATCTATTGTTGTCCTTGCAGAAAAAACGATTGCAGTGTGGTCAAGAATGTTTATTCTTTGAGAGCGGAACTCTCTTGAAGTCAATGGTTCTATCTTAAAAAAAGGCTTGAATTCGAAGTTGACTCCAAATTTCTCTGCAATATTTGTATATGGGGATGCAGCCATAGGCTGCTGCTGTGATATCAGGATGTTCTTAACGCTCATTATGTCCTAAAATATAAGTGCTGAAACCACTAAAATTCCTGTCGGAATAAATTCAAGGGCGCAAAGATACAAAATTGAAGTGAAAACCGAGCAAGAAGAATTGAAAATTTGTGTTTTTCTAAAAATGAAGAGTATATATGTAATCGCTGAAATCCAAAGCATTGCATTCTTTGTTGTTGCCGTATCCAGGTGAAGAAATGATGATAATCCGTTGTTCAGAAGCAGGAATAGAGTGAGCAGGATAAAGAAAGTATATGATGCCTTGCATCCTGTCCGATATGTTCTGATATTCATGTTCTGAGGCTGGAAAAGGCGTTGGGTGAGGCTACGGAGCAGGATATATGCCAGCATCACGCCAATTGTGATTACCAGATAAAGATTGTCTCCCACATCTGAAATATTACCCGGATCATATAATCTGTTTTTTGCAACGATAAGGCAAAAAGGGAAGAACATTGCCATTGCAATTATATCCCTGTCACGACTAAGCTTTACACTTGCCTCAAGATTTACGCTTTCCTTCCATCTGAGTGCACATCCGATGACTGACGGGAAGATATTCACCAGGCGGCGTAGGAGAAAGGTTGTCACCGCTATGGCAAAAATGGCAAGGATGTATGGCAGTAGGGCAGGTGCTGATTCTGCCCCTGCTGTAAGGTCGGGTGAGGTGGGTAGATGAAGTTTGCCGTACATTTCAGTTCCCTCTTCTGGCTTTATATCCCATGTCCTTCAATAGCGAAGTGACCCTGTCCCTGAAATCTCCCTGAATGGTGATTTCTCCATCCTTGGCACTTCCTCCGACCCCGCATTTGACTTTAAGAGTGCGTCCGAGCTCTGCCAGATCTTCGCTGCATCCGACGAATCCGGTCACCAATGTAACCTGTTTCCCGCCTCTTCCCTTGCGGTCAATCGAAACAATCAGATTCTGTTTTTCCGGCTTGAGGGTTTCCTGCTCTGCCTCAGCTTCGGTTTCGTATGTGAAATCGGGGTTTGTAGAAAAGACTACACCAAGTCTTTTCTTCCAGTCATTGTCTGCCATCAGCCTAGTCTTCTATAGAATTTATTTTGCAAATATATGAAATATCGTCGTATATTTGTCAGTTTGTTGTTATAGAATAAAGTATAGATATAAATGACTAATAAAGAATTCACATTTTGGAACAGAGTGACGGCAGCAGCTGTCTTCCTTATTTCCGCTGTCGTATATCTTCTTACGATTGAGCCGACTGCATCTTTCTGGGATTGCGGAGAGTTCATTGCTTCGTCCTACAAACTTGAAGTCGGCCATCCGCCGGGAAACCCTGTGTTCCAGCTGTTTGCAAGATTCTTCACAATGTTTACCGACAACATGCATGCTGCTGTGGCGGTTAACGCAATGAATGCAATCTGCTCGGCTCTGACCATATTCTTCCTTTATCTCACTACTGTCTTTCTTGCCAAGAGACTTGTCAAACCGTCAGAGGACGGCACCTATTCTATCGCCAAGGCAATCGCAATTTACGGCTCGGGTGCTGTGGGAGCCCTTGCATATTGTTTCAGTGACACATTCTGGTTCTCAGCTGTGGAAGGCGAGGTCTATGCGATGTCTTCTTTGTTCACCGCTCTTGTGTTCTGGGCAATGACGAAATGGTATGAGCAGGCAGACACACCTTATGCCAACCGCTGGATCGTCCTCATCTCATTCCTGATGGGTCTTTCTATCGGTATCCACCTTCTCAACCTGCTGGCAATTCCTGCACTGGTGTTCATGTTCTACTATAGAAAGAGGGAGGACGGTCATTATTCATTCCGCGAATATATCAAGATCTTTGCTATATCATGCATAATTCTGGCAGTCATTCTTTTCGGAATCATCCCGTATCTTCCGAAATTTGCCGCTTATTTTGATCTCTTTTTCGTCAACACACTTGGACTCCCGTTCAACTCAGGAGCCATTTTCTTCATGGTTCTGCTTCTCGGGGCATGTTTCTTCGGATTGTTCCGCACTCAGAAACTTCAGAAAGTGTTCCTTAATACGGTCCTTCTGTGCTTCACCGTAATCGTCATAGGCTTCTCGCTTTTTTCGATCGTCATCATCCGTTCGAGTGCAAAGACGCCGACCAACGAATACCAGCCTGACAATCCTTTCACTCTCGTACGCTATCTCAGTCGAGAGCAGTACGGAAGTACGCCTCTTGTCTACGGACAGTATTTTGACGCTCCATACGAGATTGAACCAACCACATACTGGGCTCCTATGGGAGACAAGTATATAAAGGCGGATGGTCCGGGAAAGATCATTTATGATTCTGCAGGAAAAATGCTTTTCCCACGTATGTGGAGCGGAGACCAGCGAAGCATCTCTTTCTATGAATCATACATGAACGGTAAAGGCAGCAAAGTAGCAGGAGCCACCCATAAGAAGCCAACCTTCTTCCAGAACATCGCCTTTTTCCTTGATTATCAGATGAACTGGATGTACTGGCGTTATTTCATGTGGAATTTTGCGGGAAGGCAGAACGACATACACAGCCCTACTCCAGGTGATATCTTTGCCGGAAACTGGGAGTCTGGAATATCGCTGATCGACAACATGCGTCTTGGTGACCAGTCGGACGCCCCGGACTATCTTAAGAACAACAAAGGAAAGAACCACTATTACATGCTTCCTCTTCTGTTGGGACTTATCGGACTTTTCTTCCAGTATGCCCGTGACAAGAGAGGATGCTGGCTTACCTTCCTCATGTTCTTCATGACTGGAATCGCTGTGGTTATCTATCTGAACCAGCCGCCATTCCAGGTCCGTGAAAGGGATTATGCGTATGCAGGTTCCTTCTACTCCTTCTCTATCTGGATCGGACTTGCTGTGGCAGCGGTATTTTCATGGGTATCGGACAAGTGCAGTGCAAAGAAGAAGACCGGTAGTGTGTGTGAGATTTCAATTGCCTCTGTAACTACTGCTCTTTTGCTTGGAGTGCCTGCATTGATGGCTGCAGAAAACTGGGATGACCATGACAGAAGCAACCGTTACACAGCTGTAGAGATGGCAAAGAACTATCTCAACTCAGTGGGACCTAACGGAATTCTCATTACTCATGGAGATAATGACACCTTCCCTCTCTGGTATGCTCAGGAGGTCGAGGAAATCCGTCCTGATGTACGTATATGCAACACATCTCTTCTTGGAACCGACTGGCATATCGACCAGATGAAATACGCCGTCAATGAGTCTGCTCCTCTTGACCTGACTGTGGGACACCATCAGTATCTATATGGTACGAATGAATACGTATATATATATGACACACGCGAGACGGAGCTTCCTCTGTCCGATGTCATGAGAGTATTCAGGCATAAGGATGCAAAGCTTCCTTTGACAAGCGGCAAGATGGTTGACTACATCATGTCCCGCAAGCTGATTGTTCCGGTAAATAAGGAGAATGTCCTGAAGTACGGAATACTCGACGAGAAATACGCTGACATGATTCCGGATGAAATAGTCCTGACCATTCCCAAGAACAAGGATTATCTCACCAAACCTGAGCTTTTCATGCTTGACCTTCTGTCCAACTATCAGTGGGACCGCCCTATAAATCTCCTCAGCATGGGTGGAGACATAAACATAGGTATAAAGGACTATCTCATGTACGAGGGCTTCTCATACAAGTTCGTTCCGATAAAAGGAAAGATGAAAAGCACTGAGATAGGTTTTGCCGATCCGGAAGACCTTTATTATAAGATGAAGAATGTCTTCACCTGGGATGCTCTCAGCAGGACTGACTGGTTTGTAGACTACCAGAACTTCTATACATTCTGTGGTGTTCTTTCCCAGAGAAGCATATTCACGAATGCAGCCAAGGAAATGCTGAAGATCGGAGACACCGAGCGTGCAGTAGAAATGCTTGACATGTGTCAGAAATGTGTTCCGGAAGAGAATTTCCCACTGGATATTACCTATATGGGATTCTCCAATGAGTACATGGTTGTCGATATGATAGAGACCTATTATATGGCAGGTGCTTCAGATAAGGCTAAGGACCTTACTGTAAGGTTCGAAGACCAGATAATGACGTCAGCGTCATTCTTCCTCGCTTACTATGACTTTGCGAAGAGGGAGTTCGAAAGCTGCTACAATGTCATATCCTATCTTGCCGATCTTACCGAGCATTATGGTGACAAGGAATATGCAGACGGGCTACGTACCCGTTTCAATGAATTGCTTGAGGAATAGTTGACGGTCAATAATAAATAAGGCCTGCTCCCGTGGAAGCAGGCCTTATTTATTTTATGACATTCTCCTATTTGAAATATCTGTTGAACAGACCCTGGAAACCGGCACCGTGACGAGCCTCGTCCTTGCACATCTCGTGAACAGTGTCATGGATGGCATCGAGATTCTGCTGCTTTGCAAGCTTTGCAATGCGGAGCTTGTCTTCGCATGCTCCCTGCTCTGCAAGCATTCTCTTTTCCACGTTTGTCTTGGTGTCCCACACGCACTCTCCGAGAAGTTCTGCGAACTTGGCTGCATGCTCAGCCTCTTCCCATGCATATCTCTTGAATGCTTCTGCAATCTCCGGATATCCCTCTCTGTCAGCCTGACGGCTCATTGCAAGGTACATACCCACCTCTGAGCACTCTCCGTTGAAATGGTCGCGGAGTCCCTTCAGAATCTCCGGATCAACGTTCTTTGCTGAACCGAGCTTGTGCTCGTCCGCCCAGGTCAGCTCACCCTCTGTCTCTTCGAGTTCCTCAAAGTTTTCTGCACCAACATGGCAGAGAGGACACTCCTCAGGAGCAGCGTCTCCTTCGTGAATATAACCGCATACCAAACATCTGAATTTCTTGCCCATAATATCTTTTCTTTTAAAGGTTTATAAATCTTAATTTTTAATTATTCAAAATTAACTACAATGCAAAGGTAGTAATAAAATCGAATGCTGCAAATTTATTTTAAAGAAAAAATGAAAATTTATCTCGCAAGTCTGACAAAGACGCTCAGCGGAAGATTCTTTCCATAGCTGTCCCTAAGGACCAGTTCTCCGAAATCGAGGGATTTATAGGCCGTCTTCATGCAGAATGCCTGCTTTACAATGGTTTCTCCAAGCACGGCGGAGTAGCCGTTTGAATAGAGATTGAGGACCATGAAACTGTCCTGAGGTGCCAGAATTGCAGCTACGCACTGGAGCATTTCGTTAAGACACTCGTCAAGCTTCCATTTCTCTCCATCCGGTCCATGTCCGTATGCCGGAGGGTCAAGAATTATTCCCTGGTAGGTGTTGCCTCTCTTTGCTTCTCTTCTTGCGAATTTCAAAGCGTCCTCCACGATCCACCTAATGTTGTCCAGGCGGCTGGCTTCCATGTTTCCGCGTGCCCAAGTCACTACCTGACGCACAGAGTCCAGGTGGGTTACATCAGCACCGGCAGCTTTTGCTGCCAGGGAAGCAGCTCCTGTGTATGCAAAGAGGTTGAGGACCTTTGGCTTAGGCTTGCCTTCGGCTTCGGCCTTTTCCACGAGGGCCTTTGTCTGCCTGTAGATATATTCCCAGTTGGAGGACTGTTCAGGAAACACACCGACATGTTTGAATGAAGTCAGTCCCAGCCTGAGGGAGAACTCCAGTCCTTCCTGGTCTCCCTTGTAACGGATATACCACTGGTCGTCCATCTTCTTGCGGCGTTCCCATGTTCCGCTGTCTTCCTTGCCGGCTTTGCCGAATCCAGCTCCGGTCTTGAAGCGTGTATGGATCATCCTGTTCCACTCTCCCTCAGACAAAGACTTGTCCCAAAGGGCCTTAGGCTCAGGACGTGCCATCACATATGGTCCGAATCTTTCCAGCTTTTCGAAATTTCCTGAGTCAATGAGTTCGTAATCCTTCCAGAATGCTCCTGGGCTCTCAATAGTCATCATAACAGATAATTTTATGCAAAGATAATTTTTTCAAATGTTTCTTATCTTATTTTCTGTCCGGAGTGTTGTAAATTCTTGTATTTCCCCGAAAATTGCTAAATTTGCTCGGATTTAGAGATAGCCGGTCAAGCCGGCAGTGACGTAGAGGGTTTGCCCTGGCGTAAACGTTATCCCCGACCTGATCGCGGATTCGGTATATACAGAAAGTATTAACATAACAAATATACGATTATGCAACAGTTTATTGACACCTATGATTTCGCCGGCAAAAAGGCGATTGTACGCGTAGACTTCAATGTTCCACTCAATGAGAAGATGGAAATTACTGACGACACACGTATCCGTGCGGCCATCCCTACACTTAAGAAGGTTCTTGAGAAAGGTGGTGCAGTGATCGTTATGTCACACCTCGGACGTCCGAAGGGAGTAACAGAGAAATTCTCTCTCAAGCACATTCTTGGTCGCGTTGAGGAACTCCTCGGAGCACCGGTGAAGTTCGCTGACGACTGTCAGGCTGCTGACGAGCAGGTTGCCGCTCTCAAGATGGGTGAGTGCCTCGTACTCGAGAACCTCCGTTTCTATGCAGAAGAGGAAGGAAAGCCAAGAGGCGAGTTTGCAACAGACGAGGAGAAGAAGGCTGCTAAGGCAGTTGTAAAGGAGAATCAGAAGGAATTCGTGAAGAAGCTTGCTTCATACGCTGACTGCTACATCAACGATGCATTCGGAACAGCTCACCGTGCACATGCTTCTACAGCCCTTATCGCCGACTACTTCCCTAACGACAAGATGTTCGGTTATGTGATGGAAGGTGAGATCAAGGCTATCGACCACGTTCTCAAGACTCCTGAGCATCCTGTGACTGCAATCGTAGGTGGTGCAAAGGTATCTTCTAAGATCACAATCATCGAGAAGCTTTTCGATGCAGTTGACAATATGATCATTGGTGGTGGTATGGTCTATACTTTCAGAAAGGCTCAGGGCGGTCAGATCGGACGTTCACTTTGCGAGGACGATCAGATGCAGCTTGCTCTCGACACTCTCAAGAAGGCAGAGGAGAAGGGCGTTAAGATCTATCTCTCAAAGGAGGTTGTTGTTGCTGATGACTTCTCTAACGACGCAAACACAAAGATCGTTCTCAATACAGAGATTCCTGACGGTTGGGAAGGAATGGATGCCGCTCCAAGCACTCTCGCAATGTGGGAAGAGGTTCTCATGAACTCAAAGACCATCCTCTGGAACGGTCCTGTAGGTGTATTCGAGATCCCTGCATTTGCAAAGGGAACAAACAGAATCGCAGAAATCCTTGCAAAGGCAACTGCTGAGAACGGAGCGTTCACTCTCGTAGGTGGCGGTGACTCTGTTGCAGCTGTAACTCAGATGGGCTTTGCTGACAAGGTGAGCTATGTGTCTACCGGTGGTGGTGCAATGCTTGAGTACCTTGAGGGCAAGGAGCTTCCAGGAATCGCAGCAATCCGCAAGTAAGCCCAGATCCATAGGCTTTAAAATAGAATCAGACAGGCACTTTGTAAGTACAAAATGCCTGTCTGATCTGTGTTATTGGGAGGATGCCAGACGATGTCGTCATGGGTGATATGAAAGGTTTTAACAAATTGTTATTATCTTTGTAGGTTTTAAAAAGAAAAGATATGTTAGAGACGTTGATAATACACTGGCATATGAATCCGGAGATTCTTTCGATAGGTCCGGTTTCCCTCAGATGGTATTCATTGTTGTTTGTATCCGGATTCATTCTCGGATGGTTCATATTCAAGTGGTTCTTCAAGAGAGAGGGTGTTCCGGTCTCTCTTCTTGACCCACTTCTTTATACTTTACTTATAGCTACGATTGTCGGTGCCCGTCTTGGTCACTGCCTGTTCTATCAGCCGGATTATTATCTTGGCAGCTGGCAGGGGTTTTGGGAAATCTTCATGCCATGGAAAGGCGGTCTGGCCAGCCATGGAGGTACAATAGCATTGGTATTGGCAATGTGGTGGTTTGCAAGGCATTATGGCCGCAGATATGACTTTGATTTCGTCTGGATTCTTGATCATCTTGCCATAGCAGTCTGCTTTGCAGCCACATTCATCCGTCTTGGAAATCTCTGCAATTCTGAAATCTATGGAGATGTGACGAACCTTCCGTGGGGATTCATCTTCGAGTTGAGAGGAGAAACAGAACCTAAACACCCGACGCAGCTTTATGAAGCCCTCAGTTACTTCCTTCTTGGAGTGTTCCAGATTCTAATGTACAGATACAGACTTGATAAACTCAGCAGAGGCTTCTTCATCGGAACTTTCTTCATCGGATGTTTTGGAATGCGTTTCCTTATTGAATTCATCAAGGAGCCGCAGGTGGGATTCGAGCAGGATATGGTACTGAACATGGGACAGTGGCTCAGCATTCCGTTTGTACTTCTGGGAATAGGATTCCTTGTCTATAGCATTGTAAAGAAGCAGCCGGCAAGGATAGTACATCCGGAAAAGAAGAAGGCTCAGCCGACTCATTATGCAAAAAGCCTCTCGCGATAGGATGTTGTAAACTGAACAGAACACATCCTTGTTGGATTGGCTTGATTTTTGCGATAAGTCTCGCGCTTTGGAAAAATTAGTTAGTGTAATTTAATTTAAATATGAAGAAATTAGCGGTTATAACGATGATTGCTTCAGGACTTTTCCTGACCTCTGTTTTTTCCCATGCCCAGTATAGAGACGGTCTGACTGAGGGAGAAACGGAAAGCCAGGCTCAGAGCTTGATAGAGCAGGCGGAGTCAGCGGAAGATCCGGTTGTGATCACTTTGGAGCAGGCACTTGAAATCGCCTTGAGCGAAAATGTATCGGTTAAGGTGGCAGACCTTGAAATCAAGAGGACCGAGTACGCGAAAAAAGGTGCGTATGCAGCCTTGTTTCCTCAGATAGACCTTACGGGATCCTATCAGAGAACGATAAAAAAGCAGGTGATGTATATGGACTTTGACATGAGTTCAATGTCTTCATCAATGGGTGGCGGTACTATGGATCAGGTTGTTCAGGTGCTTTCCAGGATTTCCGCCCTTGAACAGGCGGTTGGAATTGAGTCTCCGGCTCCATCTATTCCGGAAGTAAAGCCGTCAGAAGGCACGGAAGCAGCGGGAGCAGACCTTTCTGATGGACTTGAAGTCGGACGACTTAACACTTTGAATGGTGGAATTACAGCGGCGATGCCGATAGTTAATGCCCAGCTGTGGAAGAGTCTCAAGCTTTCAGCCCTTGATGTAGAACTTGCTGTGGAAAAGGCGAGGGCATCACGTCTGGATATGGTTACTCAGGTGAAGAATGCCTATTTTGCCATTCTTTTTGCCAAGGAGGCTTTCAATGTCTACAAGGAAGTATATGAAAATGCCGTAAGTAATTTCAACGAAACAAAGAAGAAGTACGACGCTCAGAAGGTCTCGGAGTTTGAACTTGTTAGAGCAAAGACTACTGTTGCCAATGCTATTCCGAATGTCTATAATGCCGAAAGTTCTGTCATCCTTGCATTGTGGCAGCTGAAAGCTGTTCTTGGAGTCGATCTGGACCTCAATATTGATGTTGCCGGAAAGCTGGAGGATTTTTCTGAGCAGATGTTCTACGACATTCATCAGCATGACAGCATCTCTCTCGACAGAAATTCTACAATGAAGCAGCTTGCCATTCAGGCCGAGCAGCTTGCACAGAATATCCAGCTTCAGAAATTTGCCAACATCCCTTCGTTGGCTGTTGCATTCAACTTCAGCATGAACACAATGGCTAATGACGTTCAGTTCAGTGAATTCCGCTGGACTCCTTATTCATATGTAGGCATCAGCCTCAACATTCCGATCTTTGCTGGAGGAAAACGTTATCAGGCTATCCGTCAGGCAAAGAATCAGCACCAGCAGGTTCAGCTTCAGGTAACAAATACAGAAAGACAGCTGAAGATCGCCATACGTCAGCATCTCAACACAATGGAGATGAACATGAAGAGCTATTATGCGGCTCAGGAGGCGGTCTCATCTGCACAGAAGGCTTATCAGATTGCCGAGGCATCTTATAAGGTGGGACGAAGCACATTGATAGAACTCAACGATGCCCAGCTTGCTCTGACTCAGTCACAGCTGGCTGAATCTCAGGCCGTCTATAACTTTGTGACAGCAAAGGCACAGCTTGAGCAGACACTCGGACAGGATTTCATAAACTAAGAAAAATACTTGAATAAGATATGAAGAAGATTTTCAGAACTATGTTCATTGCATCCCTTGCCGTTGTTGTGGCAGGATGCGGCAACACGGGCAAGAAGGCTGAGGTCCAGCCGGTACAGGTCGTTGAAGAGACACCATCTGTGTCTGTGGTACAGGTTGCAAAACGCGATGTTCCTCAGACTGCTACATATACATCTACAGTTCAGGCATATGTGAAGAACAACATCGTTCCGCAGATGACTGGTCGTATCGTAAAGATAAATGCCGAGATCGGAGATTTTGTAAAGAAGGGACAGATCCTTGCCGAGATAGACAAGGCTCAGCTTCAGCAGGCCCAGCTTCAGCTTCATAATCAGGAGGTGGAGCTTGAACGTCTCAGGTCGCTTTATGAGGCGGGTGGATTGTCACAGTCTGATCTGGATGCCATAGAGCTTCAGTATAATGTAACCAAGACTCAGGTTGAGAATCTGCTGGAGAACACCATTCTCCGCAGCCCTATTGATGGTGTAGTGACTTCGCGTAATTACGATGCGGGTGATATGTACGGCATGAGTGCTCCGATATTCACCGTTGAGCAGATCGTGCCTGTAAAGCTGCTTGTAGGTGTGTCTGAGTCTGATTATTCCAAGGTTAGGAAGGGTGATTCTGTTGAAATCACGGCTGAGGCTGTTCCAGGAAAGACTTTCTATGGAAAGATCAGCAGAATCTATCCTACTATCGATCCAGCTACCAGAACATTTACTGTAGAAGTGGTAGTCAACAATAATTACAAGACTCTTCGTCCGGGTATGTTCGTGAGAGCTACGCTGAATTTCGGTACTAACCACAATGTAGTTGTTCCGGATGTGGCGGTAGTGAAGCAGCAGGGTTCTGGTGAAAGGTTTATATATATCCTTAATGACAATGGAACCGTAACATATCAGAAGGTGACGGTTGGACGCCGAATGGGTTCGGAATATGAAATACTTGAAGGCGTGGATGACGGAGCAACTGTCGTAACAGGAGGTCAGATCCGTCTGAAAGATGGCATTGAAGTGGTTGTGAAATAAATAAGTTAATATGAGTATATATAGAAAAGCGGTAAACAACCCGGTGACCACGTCGTTGATTTTCATCGCGCTGGCCATCTTCGGTGTCTTTTCGCTGGTTAACATATCATTGGACAGGTTCCCTAAGTTTGATGCCAATGTCATTATGGTCATGTCATCTTATCCGGGAGCCAGTGCAGAGGACATTGAGACTAACCTTACCAAGGTTCTCGAGAATTCCTTGAACGGTGTGAGCGATCTGAAGAACATCAGCTCTACATCGAAAGAGAACATATCCATCATTTCTCTTGAATTCGTTGAGGGTGTCGACATAGATGTAGCCACCAATGACGTCAGAGACAAGCTGGATATGGTCAACTCGGTCCTTCCGGACGGAGCTTCACTGCCACTTATCTTCAAGTTCAGTGCAGATGACATGCCTATCATGATCATGGCCGTGAATGCCGACGAGAGCCTTCCTGCTCTGGAGAAAATCCTTGATGACAAGGTCGCTACTCCTCTGGCGAGAGTTTCGGGAGTTGGAACTGTGTCGATAGCAGGAGCACCTCAGCGTGAGATCCAGGTCTACTGCGATCCTAACAAGCTCGAGGCTTACGGGCTTACAGTTGCCGGAATTTCCAATATCATAGCTTCTGAAAACAGAAACATACCTTCCGGAACAATAGACATCGGATCGAATGCCTATGCTCTTCGAGTGGAGAAGGAGTTTACAGCAGCAGAACAGATGCTTGATGTCGTTGTGGGACATTCCAACGGCAGGACCATCTATCTTCGCGATGTGGCGAGGGTGGTTGACGGTTCGGAGGAGCGTTATCAGGAGGCATATGTAAACGGAACTCAGGGTGCCCAGATAATCATTCAGAAGCAGGCAGACGCCAATCCGGTCAATGTGATCAAGGGTGTCAAGAAGGAGATGAAAAACATCATGAAGAATCTTCCTTCCGACATCAAGATTACGACTGTAGTAGATACTTCGGACAATATTCTGAACACCTTGAACTCTCTGAAGGAAACCATTATCGTGACCTTCCTCATCGTGATGCTCGTCGTTTATCTTTTCCTTGGAAGATGGCGTGCGACATTCATCATCGTGCTGGCGATTCCGATTTCCCTTCTCGCATCTCTGATGTATCTCTGGGCCACAGGAAACACTTTGAACATCGTTTCCATGTCAGCCTTGTCCATAGCCATCGGTATGGTGGTTGACGATGCCATCGTTGTTCTCGAGAACATCTCCACCCATCTGGAGAGAGGTGCAAAACCAAAGGAGGCCGCAGTGCATGCTACCCAGGAAGTGGGTATATCGGTTATCGCCTCTACTCTGACGATGCTTGCCGTATTTTTACCTCTTACAATGGTTAAGGGTATGGCCGGTCTTATGTTCAAGCAGCTGGGATGGATCACCAGTATCATCATGATCGTTTCCACTGTCGGTGCTCTTACCTTGATACCTATGCTCTGCTCGCAGTATCTTAGGTACAAGCCAAAGACAGGAAAGCTCCACGACCTTATTTTTGGTAATTTCTCAAAGTTTATTGACTGGATATCAAGAGGATACGGACATGTAATCAGGTGGTGTGTAGGACATAGGACAATAGTTGTACTGATTTCTATAGCTTCATTTGTCGCTACCATAGTATTTCTTGCCCCATCCATAAAGACGGAATTCTTCCCTAAGTCCGATGAAGGACGAATCACCATCCAGCTCGAACTTCCTGCCGGAACGGGTCAGGATATAACCAGGAATATCTCTCATGAACTTTATGCAAAATTCAAGGCAGCGATACCTGAACTTGTAAACACTTCTTATTCCTTGGGACAGGCTGATTCTGACAATGCGTTTGCTTCTATGCAGAATAACGGAACCCACGTTGTTTCTTATAATATGAATGTAGGAAGTATGGAGGAGAGAGACAGGTCCACAGGAGAAATCGCGAATGTAATCAGAGGAATTATTGCAGATTATCCGGAATTCAAGAAGGTGAGAGTGACTGAAGGTGGTGGAGGAATGGGCGGTGGCTCGACAGTCGATATCGAGATATACGGATACGACTTCAACACCACTGACCGTGTAGCTAAGGAGATTCAGACCAAGATGCTTGATGCCGGTGGCTGTGCCCAGGTTATTCTCAGCCGTGATGAATATGCTCCTGAGTATCAGGTGGATTTTGACAGAGAGAAGCTTGCAATCAACGGTCTGAACAGTACTACGGCTGCTTCTTTTCTCAGTGCGGCGATGAACGGTTCAACCATGTCTTTCTACCGTGAAGATGGTGATGAGTATGACATCAGGGTGCGTTATGCTCCGGAATTCAGAACAAGCATTGAAGATATTGAGAATATAATAATCTATAACAACATGGGAAAGGGAGTCAGGATCAAGGAACTTGGTTCGGTTGTAGAGACTCTTACCCCTCCTTCCATCCAGAGAAAGAACAGGGAAAGACTCATCACAGTTTCTGCTCTTGTTGCTGATGGAGTAGCGTTGTCGGATGTTGTGGCTACGGCTCAGCAGGTCATAGATCAGACGGAGATACCGTCAGAACTCATGGTCAAGATTGCAGGTTCTTATGAAGACCAGCAGGAGACATTCGGAGACCTCATCATGCTGCTTTTGATGATTATCATTCTTGTGTACATTGTGATGGCTTCACAGTTCGAATCTTTCATGAGTCCGTTTGTGATCATGTTCTCGATACCGTTTGCTTTTGTCGGAGTCATACTGGGACTCTATGTCACCGGAACTCCTCTTGGAGTGATGGGTATGATCGGTATCCTCATCTTGATGGGAATCGTGGTAAAGAACGGTATCGTGCTGATCGATTACACAATCCTGATGAGGGAACGTGGTATCGGAATCGTGGAATCTACAGTTATCGCAGCCAGGTCCCGTCTTCGTCCTATCCTCATGACAACTCTGACTACGGTTCTCGGTATGATTCCGATGGCAGTGGGAACAGGAGAAGGATCCGAGATGTGGCGTTCTCTCGGTATGGTAGTGGCATGGGGACTTTCTATTTCCACATTAGTTACCCTTGTGATCATTCCTACGCTATATGCTTCGATGGCTTCATGGCAGGAGCGTCGAGCTGCCCGCAAGGCAGCAAAGAAGCTTGCCAAGGCGTAGATTTAAGTGCAAATAATAAAGAATAGACATGAAATCGATATTTATAGCTTACGATCAGGCATATAACATGGAAATCGTTGAGCTCCTCGATCAGTTGGGCTGCAGAGGATTCACAATGTGGCAGGATATTGCCGGAAGAGGCGGCATTAATGGCGAACCTCATCTGGGAAATCATGCCTGGCCGACCATGAATAATGCCATCCTTACATTCGTTCCGGATGATAAGGTAGATGACATTCTTGCCGGACTTCGAGAGAAGGATGAGGAGACTCCGGATCTTGGCATAAGGGCATTCGTGTGGAATGTAGAGAAATCTTATTGATCTAATTATTTTTGAATTGCTTGTTCCGATACACAAAATTTCTATCTTTGTGTGTCGGAACAGTTTTTGTCCGGACCTTAGGAAATTAATCAAAATATAGTTTCAATTATGGAAAAGATTGTAACAGATTCGAATTTTGCCGAGATTCTTAATACCGAAATGCCGGTGATGGTTGATTTCTGGGCGACATGGTGTGGTCCATGTAAGGCTATTGCTCCTGTCGTAGAGGAAATTGCCGCTGAATTTGAAGGTAGGGCTGTCATTGCCAAATGCAATGTTGATGAGTGCGATGACATACCTATGACATATGGAATCAGAAGTATTCCTACCTTGCTTTTCTTCAAGAAAGGCGAACTTGTTGACAGACATGTCGGAGTAATATCAAAAGCCGACCTTGCTGCCAAACTTGAAAAATTATTTTAATTAATCAGATATGAAACGTTTAATGGCGATAGTCGCTGCAGGACTGATAAGTCTTGCAGCGGCAGTTGGTATCAATGCTGGAAACATAGGTTTCTTAGGAGGAGCTAACTTCTCAACTATGAGCCTTAAGGAGTTGAATGCGGGAACAATGACTCAGTGGCATGCAGGACTGGCGTATAGATTTGATCTTCCTTTGGGATTCAAGATACAGCCGTCTCTTATGTACAATGTCAAGGGTGCAAAGATTGGAAATGATTGGGTCAGCAGTGACCTTTCTATCGGCTATCTTGAATTTATGGCATCATGCCAGTGGGGACCGGATCTCTTGTTGTTCAGGCCTTTTGTTGAGATCAGCCCGTTCCTGGGATACGGAGTCAATGGAAGTTGGGGAGGAGTTACGGATCTGTGGAAAGGAGATGGTTTAAACAGGGTAGAGTATGGTCTTGGTCTGGGTGCAGGAGTTGAGGTATGGAAATTTCAGCTGACTTGCAGATACAATTGGAATTTCGGCCGTCTTTCCGCAGCCAATGAGGTTCCGGAAGGAGGTGTATTCGGAAGTATCGGCCAGATATACAATAAGTTGAATGATGCCAATTTCGGTGGATTCACTTTGACTTTAGCTTACTTTTTTTAGAAGAATGAAGGTGTGATCAGGTCGCCCGGAACTTATCCGAGCGGCCTTGTCGTGTGTTGAATATTGGGTCATAATGGATATAAACAGAATCAAGGATTTTCTTGGCGGGGATTGGGATGCGGTGAGAAACCTGATCAAAGACTCCCTTCGCAGCGATATAGGGCTTTTGAATGATGTAAATGGTTCAATCCTTTCTCATTCCGGCAAGCAGTTGAGGCCTCTTCTGGCCCTGATGATGTCACGAGCATGTTCGGGGGGCAGGGTTTCCGAGGCAACAGTCAGGTATGCTGCGGCGGCGGAACTGCTTCATAATGCCACTTTGCTTCATGATGATGTTGCTGATGACAGTGACCAGAGGCGCGGCGTGCCGACCATAAGGTCTCTGATGGGACCTTCGGTATCTGTCCTTGTAGGCGATTATTGGCTGGTGAAGGCGATGGAACTCATTCTTGGAGAAGCCTCAAGCGACACCCGTGTGATCAAGATATTTTCCAAGACTTTGAGTGACCTTGCAGAGGGAGAGATGCTTCAGCTCCAGAAGGCACAGAAAGGTGACACCGACATGGATGATTACCTCAGGATCATCTACAATAAGACTGCTTCACTTTTTGAAGCAGCATGTCTTTCTGCTGCAGTGTCCGTGGGTGCTTCTGCGGAGAAGGAAGAAGCAGCACGGGCTTATTCCCATGCATTAGGGCTTGCGTTTCAGATAAAGGATGATATCCTTGATTATTCAGGAACAGAGTCTGTGGGCAAACCTCTTGGTGTTGACGTTCTCGAGCAGAAGATTACGCTGCCCTTACTGGCAGCACTCTCAAATGTGTCAGAAGAAGAGGCTTCCGAGGTCAGGGCCAGGATAAGAGATATCGTGTCACATCCGGAATATAGAGATGGGATAGTATCCTTTGTAAGGGCCAATAGAGGTGTAGAAGATGCTGAGAAACTTCTTGATACTTATGTGGACCGTGCTGTGAGAGCCTTGGATGTTCTGGAAGACTCTCCTGAAAAGTCATCGCTTGTTGAACTTGCCTATTTTACAGCAAAAAGAGTGATGTGATGAGATTCGCGGAAGTTATAGGAAACAGTACGGTCGTGACGGCTCTCAGGTCAATGGCTGATAGCGGCAGAGTGGCACATGCTATGCTCATGTATGAGAACGAGGGATGTGGTGCTCTGGCTTTGGCTCTTGCATATGTCCAGTACCTCAATTGCAGCAATCCATCAGATGGCGATTCCTGCGGAGAGTGTCCGTCGTGCCGTCAGATGTCAAAACTGATACATCCTGACGTCCATTTCGTCTTCCCTGTAAACAAAGGTCCTAAGACATCTGACGATAAGCCGACATCTGAATCATATATTTCTTATTGGAGAGATCTTGCCGGGACTGATCCCTATTTTGTGGAAGCCGATCTTCAGAAGGCTATAGGAACAGAAGGCAAAAGCGGCATCATCGCGGTTGCTGAGGCAAAGTCCATCATATCGAAGCTATCGTTGGCATCGGTTTATGACGGGTATAAGGCCGTGATTGTGTATCTGCCTGAAAAAATGAATCAGGAGGCGGCAAACAGGCTTCTTAAATCAGTAGAGGAACCGTCAGAAAAGACACTTTTCATCTTCATCACCCATGCTCCGGAAAAAGTCCTGCAGACAATATTTTCCCGTTGTCAGAGTATCCGTGTCCTGCCTCTTGGCAAGGAAGACCAGGAAAGGGTGAAGGCGTTGAAACCTTCTGATGATCAGGAGGAATACGCTCTCTTTATGGAGATTTTCACCAGCCTTATGGATTCTTTGCTGGTAAAGGACCTGATGGCAGCGCTCGATTGTTCTGAGTCAATATCTGCTTTGGATTCGCGAGAAAAACAGAAAGCTTTTTGTAACTTTGCAGGATTGTGTCTGAGAAAGATATTCATGCTACAGCAGAATATGCCTCAGATAGCCGATGTGAGGCAGGATGAAAAGGATTTTTACGACAGAATGGCTGCCGCTTGCAGCAGAAAATTCTGTTCGTCGATTATACCGGTCCTTGAGAATGTCGTGGCAATGATAGACAGGAATGTAAATTCAAAGATATTGTTCTGCGATCTTGTCAACCGGATGTTTATAAATATATGGAGATAACCTATGATAGAATCTAAAAGATATGACTGTTCCCGAGGCTGTGTAGTGGAGAGGAATGAAAGTGGTGAAGTTGATTGCACCTACAGGCAGGGATGCTGCAAGCTGGAAGTTTATGATTGGCTTGCAGGGGTGAATCAGGAGCAGTTTAAAGACTATTTTGAAGTCAGGTTCAAGAATACAAGAAAAGGAATATATTTGAACACTTCCGGCCAGAGCATCAAGACCGGCGACCTTGTCATAGTCGAAGCTGCGAATGGTCATGATCTGGGAATTGTGACCCTTGAAGGACCGATAGTGGCACGTCAGATGAAGTGCAGGAGAATCGATCCGGAAACTTTTGAATTCAAGAAGATATATAGAAAGGCCAAACTGTTTGATGTGGAAAGATGGCAGGAGGCTATAGCCAGGGAACATGAGGTGATGATCCGTTCCCGTCAGATTGCGGCAGAGCTTGGGCTTGAGATGAAGATCGGTGACGTTGAGTTCCAGGGTGACGGTACCAAGGCTATCTTCTACTACATAGCAGACGGAAGAGTGGATTTCCGTCAGCTGATCAAGGTTTTTGCAGAAGAGTTCAGAATCAGGATAGAGATGAAGCAGATCGGTGCTCGTCAGGAGGCGGGACTTATCGGTGGTCTGGGAGTCTGCGGACGCGAATTGTGCTGCTCTAATTATATCTCAAGTTTCCAGTCGATTACAACATCTGCAGCTCGCTGTCAGGATCTTTCCCTGAATCCTCAGAAGCTTGCAGGACAATGTGGTAAGCTGAAGTGCTGCCTGAACTATGAGACTGCAGCATATATGGATGCCCAGACCCGTATACCGAAGGTCCACAATCCTCTTGAATTCGAGGACGGACTTGCCTATCTGATGAAGACAGACATTCTCAGGGAAATCATGTATTTCTCTTACGATTCGTCGTCATTTGCCAATCTGTACCCTCTTTCGGCATCGGAGGTCCGCGAAATCATAAAGATGAACCGCAACGGAATAAGACCGGAATCCCTGAAGGAAGGAGTGGAGCAGGCTGCACCAGAGTTCATCACAGCTGTGGGTGATGATGCAATCAATCGTTTTGACGAAGCCAAGAAACGTAAGAAAAAGAGGAAGAGCGGTTCAAATCGTCATAAAGGAGACAAAAAACGTAATCAGGAAAAAAAGGAAAGCTGATGAAAAATGCGGTTTTCTGTTTGATGGCAGCACTTCTGCTGATGGTCTCATGTTCAGAGCCGGCTTCTTATGAAAGATTTATAAAGTCCTCTGACACAGATTCTTTGGGTCGGTTCTGCTATGAATTCGATCTGGATACTGCCGCAGTTTATGATATTTCCGTCTATACAAGAATTGATGCCTGCGGCAAAGGAGTACAGTGGCATGGAGATATACGTATGGATGCCATTTGGACATCTCCGTCGGGAAATCAGTTTTTTGAGACCGTTTATATTCCGAGAAAGGAATTCACCTCCAGATTAAGCATTGAAAGCGATTGTGTCGTCAGGTATCGGTCCGGAATAAGGCCGGACGAGGCTGGCCTCTGGAATCTTATGCTGGCACTTCCTGAATTGACGGGGGCAGAAGGATTCAGAGGAATGGGAATAAAGATTACATTATGGGAAAGGATAAACTGAGGAAATTCAAAGAAAACGAGACATTCAAATGTCTTATACAGCCGACTACGGACCAGGTTCTGAATTGCGATCACCCGCTCAAGGGCAGATGGGGAAGTGATGTGTTCGGTAATGACAAGCCTATTGTGTTGGAGCTAGGTTGCGGAAAGGGTGATTATACCATAGATCTGGCTGAAAGGAACCCGTCTTTCAATTATATAGGTATAGACATAAAGGGGGCACGTTTGTGGAAGGGTGCCAAATATGCGGAGGAGCACAGCCTTTCCAATGTGGCTTTTCTCAGGACCCGTATAGAATTCATAACCTCCCTTTTTGCAGAGGGCGAGGTGGCTGAAATCTGGATTACATTTGCTGACCCTCAGATCGGCAGGGAGAAGAAACGTCTGACATCTCCGATCTTTATGAACCGTTACCGCAGTTTCCTTAAACCGGGAGGTATAATCCATCTGAAGACAGACAGCCGTTACCTTCATGAATATTCCAAGGCAATGGCAGAACAGAATTCTCTGAAGATTCTTGCGAGTGCTGTTGACATATATGGCTCTGACCGCGAGCGTCTTTACGAAAGCGGATTGTCTTCTCTCTGCGGCAGCGATGCCGTAGATGCCCTGTTTGAAGTCCAGACATTCTATGAGTCACAGTATCTTGCCCAAGGCTTTCCTATCACATATCTGTCTTTTCTTGCAGATCATGAAGGCGAGTTTGTCAGTCCGCAGTGGGATGAGGACACGTGGAAAGACGAAGGCCATCATTTCGTGATACCTTCAGGTCTTCCTGTATCATCAAAATTCTATAAGATAGGTGATTAACAGATGGTCCAATGGATGCGGATGCCTTTTCGCTCCATTCCTCTGAACCATGTCATCTGACGTTTGGCGAACTGATGGATTGCTGTTGCCAGCTGCGACCTCATCTGATCGAAGTCAAGCTCTCCTAGCAGATATAGAGTGACGAATTTGTATTCCAGACCATAATAGATCAGGTCTTCTGCCTTGATCTTGTCCATGAGGGCACGGATTTCTTCGACCATTCCCTCTTCAAGACGAGCATCCAGCCTGCGGTCGATTTTTGCATTTCTCTCGTCGCGACTTACAAGGGTGCCGATATAGAACGTCTTTTTAGGAAGAAGCCCTGTGTGGCTGACAGGATGTTCGGATTCATATATGGCGATTTCCAGGGCTCTGATAAGGCGCTTGCGCGTGTCGTAGTCCGTGCTGTTGTGCAAGGGTTTCAATGATGCCAGCATTGCGATCAGTTCCTCATCTGATTTCTTTTCCAGTTCCTCCCTCAATTCAGGAGAAGGCGGAACTTCAGGTAGAGAATAACCGCATGTGGCAGCTTCTATATATAGGCCCGAGCCTCCGCAGAGAATCGGTACTCCTCCTCTTCTGATAATGTCCTGGTATGCCTTTTCAAAGTCTCTCTGATATTCGAAAATATTGTACTTTTCTCCGGCATCGACAATGTCCATCAGGTGGTATGGGATTTCCTCGTATTCATTCAGATCCTTTCCCGTGCCGATATCCATGCCGCGGTAGACCTGTCTGGAATCGGCTGAAATGATTTCTGCTCCAGCTGCCTCTGCAGGAAACTTGCCGGAAAGCTGCAGCTCTGACAGCAGGAGATTGATTTCACGTGCCAGTTTCACGGCATATCTGGTCTTGCCGGAAGCCGTAGGTCCCAGAACGCAGATGAGGTCTGTTTCTCCGGAAAGATAGCTGTCGAGAATCTGCTTCACATTGATTTCCTCAGCTGGAGGCAGTTCTGCCATCGGGGGGATAGGTATGAATGATTTTTTTGCCATAGAAAGCAAAGATAATGAAAAAGCACTATCTTTGAATCCCAAATCTTAAAAGGTTATGCCAAAAGCAAAGAGCAGTATAGAGATAAAGAACAGAAGGGCCTCTTTTGACTATGAGTTCATAGAGACCTTTCAGGCGGGAATTGTGCTTACAGGCACCGAGATAAAATCCATCCGTTCCGGAAAAGCTTCGCTGGTGGATACATTCTGTTATTTCAACGGTAATGAGCTGTATGTCAAGAATATGCATATAGCCGAATATTGGTGGGGATCCTGGGGAAAACACGATCCTCGCCGCGACCGTAAGCTGCTTTTGACCCGTAAGGAACTGAACAAGCTTCAGCGTGCGGTAAAAGAAAAAGGCCTGACCATTGTAGGGGTCAGGCTCTATATTGCTGAAAACGGCTATGCCAAGCTTCTGATTGCTCTTGCCCGAGGCAAGAAGGAATACGACAAGCGTGCTTCCATCAAGGAGAAGGATCTCCGCCGCGAGATGGAAAGAATCTAAAGCCCGAAAGCTTCCTTGATCATATCCACTGAATCCAGCAGTTCCCATCCGAAGAACTGGACGTATTCCGTAGTCTTCACTCCATTGCGTACAAGGGTCACGCTCTCTTTGTATGGAGTTCTTCCCACATGGCCATACGAAGCTGTTGGCTCATAGATAGGCTTCTTGAGTCCGAACTTCTCTATGATCTTTGCCGGTCTGAGATCAAAAAGTTCATTGATCTTTTCTGCAATAAAGGCATCGCTCAGACCATTTGCTGCTGTTCCGTATGTGTTCACGAAGATGCTGAGCGGGCGGGCTACTCCGATTGCATAAGACACCTGTACAAGCATTTCACGTGCTACACCTGCGGCTACCATGTTTTTGGCGATATAGCGGGCAGCATATGCAGCAGAACGGTCAACCTTAGATGGGTCCTTTCCTGAAAATGCTCCTCCACCGTGTGCTCCCTTGCCTCCATATGTGTCTACGATGATCTTACGTCCTGTAAGTCCTGTGTCGCCGTGAGGGCCTCCGATAACGAACTTGCCGGGAGGATTCACGTGAAGTATATGGTCTCCCTTGAACAGAGCAGCTGTTTCAGGTGCGAGGCTCTCTATCAGCATCGGAAGGAGAATGTTCTGGACATCCTCACGGATCTTTGCCTGCATTGCCTCGTCGACTCTCTTCTGTCCGAACTGAGAACAGCCGTCAGCATAGCTCATGTTGCCCAAAGATGCAGGCGTGAATTCGTCATGCTGGGTCGAGATCACGATTGTGTGCACGCGGACAGGCTCATTTGTCTGGCCGTCGTATTCAATGGTGAACTGTGATTTGGAGTCAGGACGAAGATATGGCATAAGTTCCGGCTGCTGCTTGCGGATCTTTGCCAGCATGAGAAGAGCCTGATGAGAAAGTGCCAGCGGCAGAGGCATGTATTCTTCTGTGTCGCAGCATGCGTATCCGAACATCATACCCTGGTCTCCGGCTCCCTGTGAGTCGGCGTCATCTCCCACGACTCCGCGATTGATGTCGGCACTTTGTTCGTGAAGAGCAGAAAGAACTCCGCAGGAATTTCCGTCGAACATGTATTCTGCCTTATTGTATCCGATCTTGTTGATTACCCTGCGGGCTGTAGTCTGTATGTCCACATAGGCATCTTCTGAGCGGACCTCTCCTCCGACTACGACAAGTCCTGTGCTGCAGAAAGTCTCGCAGGCAACCTTGGCCTCCGGATCCTGACGCAGGAACTCGTCAAGGATAGCATCGGAAATCTGATCCGAAACCTTATCTGGATGTCCCTCGGACACCGATTCTGAAGTAAAAAGATAATTCATATATACTTAAGTTTCGCAAGTGAATTTTAGCCCGTCAGGCGGCGACCGCCAGCTTGTCAAAGGCTACCTTCACTGCTTTGATTTGTTTATCGTTTGATATTACTTGTTCAGTCAGAGCCATGGTGTCACAGTTGAGTGCCTCG
>JAGAKH010000001.1 GCA_017625725.1 Bacteroidales bacterium
AGGTTGTCCGTCTCTTCCAAAGCGTTGACCTGATGTATCTTGAAGTGCGTAGTCCTGATCTAGCAAAATAACGGTATTAGACATAGCTAGTTCAATAAGTTCTGCTCCAGTATTTAGATTGGCAGGAAACTTAAATGTTGATTGCCCATAAGACAATGTAAATACATTTATAGCAATTAATATTGCAATTATCCTTTTCATGATTTTGTCTATTTTATTCTTGATATTGGAGTCGCACATCCGTAATTACCTCCATAAATCATAGTGGAAACAATTCCTACAACTTGCATTTGTCCGTTAATGTTTGCGAAAACAGGTCCTCCAGAATTACCACCTTGGACACCACCCGAAATGAGAATCATACCATTTGCATCTAATCCGTCTCGTCCTTTTGAAGCAGAGGCATAAATTGGATTAATTTGACTAGGACTTTCTGCTCCAAGAGATGCAGGATATCCCATAACATATAATTGTTCTCCAGCCTTAATATTTGCTGTCGCTTCACGTGTCGCTGCCGTCAACTTGCTCGATCTGTTGTAAGTCTGATAATATGCCCAGTCATTTTCTCTTCCACTTGTGCAACCAATGACATCATATCCATTATCCAATGTACCAACTACTCTATCGTTAGACAGATCCATAACACAATCAGAAGAAGAAAACTCGATCACTCTGCCATCTCTAGAATAGGCTGTTATAACTGCCTCTAAGTGTCTGTCGGGCACTAGCATCTGAGCCACATACATATCGAACCGCCAAGGGGTAACGCAATGGCGTGCAGTTACTAAGCGCCCATCATCGAGGAGGAAAGCTGTACCAGTCCACATGCATGGCATCCATGCAGCTTCTTCTGGAGATTGAACAGGATTACCCCTTTCGTTAACGAGATAGCCGTCTTCATTGAGTAATGGTACTTGTAGAATGTCTCCATTATAGTAGATAGCACCCACGATAAAGTAAATATCATCTTTATATGGTTCAATTACTGCGGGAACATTTACACTACCCTGATTTTTGATTTTACTCTGCAAAGCAGCCAACTCATTTTGTGCAACTCTCGCAATAGAATCACTCTGTTTTTGAGCTGCCACGATAGCTAGTTCTTGCTGCTTATTTTCATCTCCTAACTTTTTAATAGTGTTTTCTTGTTGCAAGATAAGCTCTTTACTACTAGCAATTTGTTCACCTTGGTCTTTTATTAAAGCACTTTGCTTACCTATAACAATACCACCAACAACACAACAGAGCAATAGGAAGGAAGCTATACCCCAAATGGCTTTTCTATATGGTCTAAGAGCCTGCTGTCTAAATAGACTCATCCTATTTGTCAAACCGATGCTCTTTACTAATCCATTATTTCCCGAAGGGATGATAAAGCCCAGCTTAGGGCCATTGGTCGAGAGTTGAATTTCATCTCCACTTTGCAAATACCACTCTTTGTCTAGTTTAATGCCATTTAGGAATGTAGTATTCGTAGTAGACAACGGTAATATCTTCCAGTTCTCGCCATCCTTTACAATTGCAGCATGCCTTCTGCTTACTGTTGGAAATCCCTCATCAAAACGCACTTGACATCTTGAGTCGCGACCAATCTCAATCTGATCCACAATAATCTTTTGGCTTTCGCCCATTCGATGATACTTAGAGCTCACCTTATGCTCTAGAATATAGTACCTTCTGTCATTATTACCCATTAATGACTGCATACCTGAGCCAACTGATCCGGAAAAAGATCTGTTATACTGACGTTGCGTCTGTTGTGTTGCGTGTGACATAGCTATTGTGATAATTATTAATAATTTTCCACTCTTATTTTGACATCACCAATTGAAATGATGTCTCCAACATTTATATACATTCCTTTTTGAGGCACAGAGTCAGAGTTAATATATGTTCCATTTAATGACTCCTTCCATTTAGATGGTAACGACGGCTCCCATTGTCCATCGCGGATTAGCCATTTGTTTGTTGATCGATTATGTTCTATTGTACAATGCTTCCTTGAAATGTAGGTACTCTGATTCTCTAAAATTTCAATATCATTCCGAATCAGAGCATCTTTACGTCCAAGTGTGAATAGAGACTTATTCATTGATAACATATCTGATAAACGATATATTTTGCCGAATTCTTCCCCTTGCATTATTCGTAGCAATATTTTACTATCTGTAGAAGTAACATTCTCTACTTGACAGTGAGGCTCTTTCTTTTCTGCTATGGATCTATTAGGTAATAAGGATATAACAGTGTCAACTGACGATAGTCTTTTGGTATAATCCGGTGTAAGACAGCCATCAATTACTTTTAACCATTGCTTCCCGTAACCATTTCGTGCCTCAGATAATAGAGCCCGATTCCACAATCCCTTTTTACTTTTATCAAGATATGGGACTAAATCCTTATGCGACGATAATTGTCCGAAAGGCATTTCATATGTTAGTAATTGGTACATCATTACGCCAAAAGAGTATATATCCGTAGTCGGCAAAACCGTTGCATCTCCTCTCTTGGGATTTACTTGTTCCGGAGGCATATAGGCGTAAGTTCCAAAAACCTCTTTAGGTGTACCTATAATATTCCTTTCGGTCATTCTCTTGTTGCGATCACCGGATATACCAAAATCTGTAAGAACTGCTGTACCATCAGATCGAAGCAGAACATTCTCCGGCTTTAAATCTCTATGTACTTTACCATTTTTATGTAAGTCCCTTAAACCTAGAAGTATTGATTCTGCGATTCTAGAATAATCTGATACTCGACCATTTTCTGCAGCTGAAATAAGGTCTCCTCCCGAGCAATATTCCATAATAATATATGGATTACCATTAATTAAGCCTTTATCTAATGAATGCACCAGATACTTGCTAGGGATTCTACTTGTCTCATATTCCATATCGAACCTTTGGATAAGTTTAGTGCGTATCTCAGGCTCGATTTTCCAAAGCATTAATACTTTTAGGGCAAACACCCCACCGGACAAGTCTTTTACCTTGAAAACTTGTCCGAAGGCTCCTTCACCAAGCATATTGGCAACAATATATTTATTGTCGATAAGATCCCCTTGATGAAGATTACATTGGGTTGGTATAAAATTATTTTGCTGCATTGCCATCGTTAAAGCGGAACAACTGATTGCCCAACATTACGATATCGCCATTCTGTAATTCAATTTCTCTCGTTGCTAAAACAAAAGTAGTGTGCTGCTCACTTTTGTCAAGAATACACCAATGCCCATCTTTGTACACCATTTCAGCTTGTTCCTGGGATGTAATTGTTTTGTTATCAGGCATAGTATTACTCCTTGTCAGCATAATGCTATCTTGAAATTCCTCTGTTTGACTAGCTTTTGAAATAGGATTACCATTCCAATCAATAGGTAACAGAGTACATATATTGTCTCTTCTAGCCCACGGGTTAATTGTTGCATTTCTTGCTATTACCTTCTTCGGTTTATCTTCACTCACAATATTTACTGAATTTCCGCATGACGGACAATACTCTGTTCCATCTGCCAATGGATATCCACATTTAGGGCATGTGGAGGAATCCGGAGATGATTGATCAGAAGAGTGAGAACCATAGGGTCTGCTCTCTCTGATAGTTTTTCTCAAATTCTCTTGAATGGGTGAAAATGATTCTTGAACAACAGGTGAGCCCAATGAAGGTTGGCCGGATTCTAATGGTTGTTTGCATTTCTCGCAGACTGTTGCTCCATCTGGATTGCTCCATCCGCAATTTTGGCATCTCATAATAGTCAGTAGATATATGTTGCTCAGACTCCTATAGGCAACGGTACATAAAAAAAGTGTGGAGCCTATTCCGTTTATCTTCCTGAAGGTTGTGGTAAGACCCGATTAGAAATAAACGACACAATACCCCACACTCGGATAGATATGGGGTATCAAGGCACAGAATGTACCCATCCTCATTAATCTATACGAAAGTGAGTGTTGTTCCGTGCCATCCTTCTAATCAAGAAAACTACCACATTTTCAGAAAAGGACTTGCGAAAAACACTTTCACAATATGTAACGCCAAGCGGTTAAAACCGGATGACTCCACAAATGTAAGAAAAAGTTTTTATAAACGGACAACACTCACTGGGGTATTGCATCGGATAAGATATAAGACTAACCCTCACTCTGCACCTACTGAGGGAATTGAGGTTTTTGAGGGAATGAGGGAGATGCCCGGTCAGGGCCGGGCATGACAGATGGCCGATCAAGTCGGCCATGACGGTAAAGTAGCCGGGCATGACGGGAACATTAGCGTTTGAGGTACTTTCCTTGTTCTATGCGTTCTATAAGTCCATCCTTGCACCACTGGGAAATATGCCTCTCAGCCGTCTTCAGCGGAATTCCCAATGAAGCCGATATGTCAATAAACTCCTTCCGCGTAAACGACTCCGGCAGTTTATCCATGAACAGCTGGCGACGAATAGTCTTCTGACCTGCGGTCGAAGAAGCAGATGCTGCAAGTCTCGGTAACTCCTCAAATATCTTTGTCGTATGATGTAGCAGTGCATCTGAAATAATCAAAGCCGTCTCAAAATCTATATCCCTGCAAATGATATTATCCTCAAAACATCCATCTTCCATGATACGAAGCGCACTCATAATCATTGCGATACGATAAGTGATAAGCCCCAGACGACGCACGGAAGCAATAATATCCTCGCCAAACTCATCCACATACTGCACCTGTGTTCGCTCAAAGAAAGCATTGAACCGTCTCTGCTGGTCACAAGTCAAATGGAAACGAATCTTTCCATAATCCGCAAGCAACGTGTGAAAATCGTGAAACTCATCTCCAAGTGCGCGGAACTGATCATCAAGCGTACGGTCTCCCGATTGCTCGAACACATTCTGCCACATTACCTTCGTGCTGAGGTAATAAAAAATGAAGCGGGAGAATAGACCATTCTCAGCATCGGTAATCAACGATGACACCTGTTTCGGAGTACCTGTAAGCAGGGCTGAAAGTTTCGGGTGTTTCAGATTTACATATTCGCGGTCTTTTCTTCTGACATACGATATTGTCTCGTGATGGAACGCCTTGCGGAATCCATCAGAATAGTTGCCATAGTCTGATGCGAATGTATTTGCAAGCGTATCTCCCTCAGTCTCGAACATAATTCCCTGGCCGTCGTTCTCTCCCAGAACCTGATACACAGCCGTCGCTGATGAATTCGCAGGGATGAAAAGCATGCGCAGAGGGGGCTGCTCCGGCTTCTCCATTGATCCCTTATTCTTGCTGGCATTATACATCTGCATTTTCTGTTTGTATTCCATCATTTCGGCTTCGTTGATTTCGCGTAGGCGTTCATGAATCGGCTCAATCAGATAACGGCACAGAGTCAAGCGACCCTTACCAGATGATGCTCTCGCAGTAACGAACAGGAACAGATTTGAGCTCACAGGTCGCTTGTTATATATGCCTTCAATCTGAGGAAGACATGCAGAGAGGACGGTGAGTGTGCCGAGGAGAAGGATATCGCCGTCCTCCGGCGAGTCTGCAACATCAATAATCTTACGAAGAAAGTCTGGGAGGTTTTTGTGGATCTGCGGTGTAAAAGTCGGAAGACTGTCGTCATGACCGACCTGATCGGGCATCTCCCTCATCCCCTCAGATACCTCAATTCCCTCAGCAGGACGAACTGAGGTATAGGAAGCCCGCTCCCGAACAGGCATAGTCCGCGTAACCAAACTGATTCCGTGGGCCTTAGCCAACTGAAAAAAGGTCTTGATGGTGATTCCATGTCCGCCAGCTTTGAGACAGCGGTCATATTGCTTATCAGCCTCGATAGCACTATACTCTGGATGGAACCGACTCAGACGATGAAAATAATCACGTCCAGCCTCACCAAGGGCATCACTGAGAGCAAAGCCAAGATCTCGCCAGTCAGCATAACTCGAAGTTATATCTACACACGACTCCTCAATTCGTGAAGTTATCGTTTCAATATCTGAAGCATCTCTGCCGGTGCTGGAAACAATAGCCGAAGCCGGATGTTCGGACTCTGCGCTCTTAATCTCCAGCCACTCATGTGGATTAAAAATATTCTCAGTATTCATGATTTCTATAGATTTTTAGGATTTATATATGCCTCCGGATCATACGGAAGAAAACAAGCACGCGACACATCCTTGCCGGACTTATCAGCCTCAAGCCCATATGTCTGCCTCAGATAATTAGCGACTGCATTGAAGTATTCCGCATGTGAAACCTCGGCTGTATTGATGCTTATAATCCATTTCAGTCCATCGCCGGAAGGGCTGCGGAAAAGCAACTCAGTAGCAAAGCACCTATCCTCCAGCAGCATCTGGAATGTAGCATTTACGTCTGTCAGATGGTCAAAGTCAATGCACAGGTACCCACTATGGTCAATCAACGCCTTGTCGCTTCTGCTACCGAACGTACCAGAGAAAGTACAATAGTCAAAGTTTGCAGCTTTATAATTCCTTGCTCTCTTCACATCTGATAATGACCGTAACTTCTCTGTCCTATCCTTTGCATAAGGCCTTGAAATATAATTATACGCATCAACAAGCGTAATATTCTTATGAGGAGCCGTATTCGTAATCGGATGTTTGAAGAATGTAAAGCGAACATCGCCAAGCCCGAGAAACAGATCATCAGAAATTCTCCGATAAAGAGACTACCCATCAAGTCGATAATGCCTTCTGGCAAAATCAAAACAATCTCCGTCAGAAACAGTCTCCGACAAATCCTGATGATAAGCACACTCCGGTGACATCACCTTTCCTGGCTCCTTCTTCTCGATCCATATCTTCAAAGTCTTTTTGCCGTTATCGAAGGGATTGCGACAAACGCCGCAGTCCCTTCCAACAACCTTTATAAGAACTTCATCCTCAGGAAAGAATTGTCTCAAGATATGAGCATAAATATTCAAACCATACGAAGTCTTTGACAAAATCGCCTGTTTCGTAAGATTATTCTTTCCCATAGCGATCCTCAATTTTTGTCATGATGTAGTTATTACGAAGAATCCTCTCAATATCCTCCCTCAGATAATAAATCTTGCGACCGATGCGAGTGTATGGAATAGTACCATTGCTACGTAAAGTCTGAAGAGTGCGAGGACTTACATGAAGCATCTGCATGATATCCTGGCCATCCAGAAGGTTTTCAAGATCAATATTCGGCTTATTTCTGTCCATGGCCATTCCTCCTACCGAAAAGTTCAATAGCATACTCCACATCCACGATAATCTTACGCCCATTCTGCGTAACCGCCTCCTTGATAACATTATCCTTATAATGCTGAGCCGTGGCATGGGAACATCCGAACAGTTCCTCTATACCCTTGATACCATACACATAACGCTTAGGAGCAGCACTCCCACGCTTGCTGACATTCTGACCGGCAGCAGTCTCAAAAATCTCCTGCATCAGAACCTTAAGATCACCTATCGTCATCGCTCCGATAGGCATTGAGTCGTCAAATCCAATCATTGTAATTTCATTTTGGAATTATGACCAGCTTGAGTGGTGGTAAGCATTCTTGCTGGTCGGGCGACTTCCGGACAGGTGATACCACTTCGCCTGTTCGTATCGTACTGGCAAAGTAAGGTAGAGTCAAGGTGGATTCATACCATCAGCACCATTGGTGGTGTTCCAATGGTGCTGAGTTAGAGATGGTAGATTTGTGTGATTTATTTCCCGTATCGGACTTTTTCATCAAAAAAGCCGTCTTTCTGAAGTTGATGAGCAACTTTGGATAGAGTGCTTGATGTAAGGATTTTTCCTTCTTTTGAAGTGAGGAGACAGTCGATGCTTTTCCAGTCTTTCTTGTTGAGTGGCAGGAAGAAACGGTGATCATAACAGTACATAACGAATGCACGGTTGGATACGAGGAGTACTCCTTTTTCGCTGATAATGTTATCCTTGATTGCTTGCTTGATTTCCGGAATGGTATTAAATGGTACGATTTTCTTCCTGATGTTAGTTTCGTCCATATATGATTGAGCTAGAGTGGTTGTCCAGTCCATGGATTCTGCGATTGATTCTGCTGTAATAGATTCCACCAGAACTACATCGCACATCTGTTGATAGTCGAATATCGTTGTAGAGATGCCATTCTGATATAAGCATGCTTGAATGATATTCCCCAAACGTTCCAATGCCAGACCGATTTCTGCGATAGCATGAAAACATGGTTTGTTCCACTTGTGATTCATTACTCCAAAATCTTCAGTATGTTTATATCCTAAAGCCTCTAATACATGATGAGCATATTTAAGTGTTGTAATTATGCAGTTGAAGTATTGGTTTATCTTTTCTTGATTTGTGTCAGTATGGGAAAGATTATGAAAGTAAGCGGCAACTGTTTTTACTTGCATATAAATTTGAGTAACGACATTTTTAATTTGCAGTTGATCTTTTTTGCATTCACGAATCTTATCGTATAGATATCTTGCTAAATCATCCCACCTAGTAAAAGAGATATGTGATTCTTCATGGGTGTAATTGATGATATGACGTATCGCATCACTAGATGTTGTCGTTATGTGATCAAGGGAGAGATTGCCATCAGCGACAGCCATATCACGGCAAAGAGTCTGCGCCTCTTTGCTTGCATAAGCTGATATGAAGGCCTGTAATGGCATAAAAAATTGGTTAAAAATTGATATACAAAACAATCACTTTAAACCAAATTTACAAAAAAAGCACGACTTTAACTATAGACATTAGATACGCACTGCGTAAGTTGCAGTGTGTCAGTGAAATAATTTTTCAAAAATGTTCTGAAAGATTCTTCAAATCACTTCAAAAACAGGGAAAATGAGCCTTTGGGAGGTAATTTTATGACCTTAGTAATGCACTAAAATTGAATACTTTACGCAATATGCAGAACAAATTGCAAGAACTGACAGACAAGCTCTACAACGAGGGTCTTTATTGCTCGTTTTCGAACTCTTTAATCCATTCATTCAACCTTTCCTGCAGTTTCTTCTTGTCCTTCTGTTGCCGGGCATATGACTTCACCTTTGTCTTTGCTGAGTGCAAGACCTTCTTAAATGCTGCGAGCATTACCACGCATGAGGATAAGGCAAAGAAATCAGGATGGGACGAATTTGTGGGGTCCGGAGGAATGTTTTTGATTTTGGTCAACGGTGTTGACCGGATTTCAGAGGATAAGACTTCCGCAGCGATATTGCGGAAATTCGTAAACACCGTTTACGATATCATGAGAGACGTGAAAATCCCCAGCGGCTGCCGGGGATTCTTACTATGAATGTTCGGGATTTTAGTCGAATATAAATTCTACCATCAAATGATATACACGCGATTTTTTATCTCCTTCAGGACTTACGATCTTGTTTTCTGCAAGGTGGCTTAGAATCTTTCGTGCTCCTGGTGATGAGAGTCCGGTGATCTCACGTGCAACAGCATTTGATATTGATCCATTATGAGCCAAGTGCTCTAAAATCTTAATTGTATTTGGTGAGCATTTCTCCTTTACATCACTCCATTTTATCGCTACTTTATCGCTACTTATCGCTACTTTATCGCTACTTATCGCTACTTTATCGCTACCGGCATCTTTCGCATTCTTGTTCCAGGCCACTGCCCGAAGGATAAAATCGTTCTTATAATACTTGATAGGAAGCAATCCATCAGCTTCCATCTCTCGACACATACGATCTACACCTTCTCCAAACTCCTTTACATATTTATATGTCTTCAGATAGCGTGCAAGTCTAGGATTACGAGAGAAGTGCGTGTGGCGGATATTGTCCGGGCGGACAAGTCCAGGGAGATTTCCGGGGCTCTCTACAACAAGCCTGTCATCAAAGAGCTTAACCTGAATGTCTGTTCCAGTGATACTCAGGTCTCTATGGCAACAAGCATTCACTATCATCTCCTGTCTTACAAACTCAGGAAATTCAACCTCTGTGACAAACTTGCCATCGGCTCCGAGATAAGTCCTTTCCTTAATCTGAGTTGCCAGGAATGCGACAGACTTATCTATCTGCTCACGCACTGGACCTTCAAATATCACATCCTTGATGACATTCATCTCTGTTCCAGTCTTCTCCTCTGTTCCCTCATAACGGATAAAACGCACGCTTGCCCTTGGCAGGAAATCTTGCGGCTTCTTACCGAACAAAAGAAGCGAGACAACTGTTGGATGTAACTTGCCGTTTTTCTCAACAACATATCCGTGATTTTCAGTCAGGAACTCCATAGAGGACTTGCCATATCCTGATTTCTGGCAATAGTCATCAACGAGAGTCATGTCCAGATCTTCCAATCCGGCACTGTAAACAGCTGTCTCTTCGTAACAAGATTGTCCTTTGTCGTTCATAAGTTGGAAGCGTTCGTCGAATGACAACTTCTTTGATTTGTCTCCCACCCGAAGAAACACCTCATCAGCCTGATTGGCATAAACTCTCAAGCTCGGTTCAATATGGAATACTAGCACATGATTGTCTTTACCTGTTCTATCTACGCAAGGAACCATCTCAATTTGAGCATTTACTGATGGCGCACAGAAATCAAATGGAGTGCGACGAATGTCATTAAGGATCTTCTCATCTCCATCAACTCCTTCAATCTCCCTCTTGCCATCAGTGATACCTACTACCAAATCGCCACCATCCGCATTGGCAAATGCAATCATGGTAACTGCCAGATCCTTTGGCTTGATTCGTACGCTCTTGCGATCAAATGTCTGTCCCTCCTCACGAGATAAAATATCTTCGATAGTCATTGTACTTTCCTTTGGTATTATGTTTCTTTACAAATATAACAGATTTTGATAAAGTGAAGAAACTGATACTTAAATTTTCCTCGCCTTATACCTTAATATATATATAGGCTACATTCCCCAAGCGTTGTCGATGAGTTTCATGGCATCGGCTTTGGTCTTTTCTGCGATATCAATGTAGGGACGCATCGCCTTGTAGTCTGAGTGGCCGGTCCATTTCATTACTACCTGAGGTGGCACACCGTTCGAGAGGGCGAAGCATATGAATGTTCTTCTTGCTGCGTGTGTTCCGATGAGGGAGTATTTCGGATATGTTTCTTCAACTCGCTGACCGGCTCTGTAACATACGATGGTTATCGGAGTGGTGAATCCGCAGAGTTCGCCAAGATCCTTGAGATAGTGGTTCATCTTCTGATTTGAGATTACCGGCAGGGCAAGTCCGAACGGGAACTGCTCGTCTTTGTATTTATCAAGTATTGCCTTTGCGTTTTTGCTGAGGTCTATAGGAAGACGGTCGTTGGTTTTCTGAGTTGTGATGTAGATTTTATCTCCGTCAATGTCGGTTCTCTTGAGGGCTGCCATATCGGAGTATCTGAGCGAGGTGAAGGCACAGAAACAGAAGAGGTCTCGGGTTTTGGCGAGAGCACCGGCTTCCTGGACTGTCTTTTCGTATTCTTCTCCGTTGGCATCATACAGCTTGACCTTGGTTCCGTTCTTCGGAATCTCGTAGGTGTAGAGTTTGAGCAGCTCTTCTTTAGTGAGGAAGATTACTGGCTTGTCAAGAACTTTGAACTTCGGACGGAATCTATTTACGGATTCTTCCTGACAATAACCCTTGCGGATAGCCCAGTTCAGAAACCACTTGAGATTATTGTAATGCTTCTGAACAGTCTTTTCTTCCATCTTGCAGACTTTTCTCAAGTGCATGATGAAGCGGCTGAGTCCTTTTTCGTTGAAATCACGAAACTCGAGTCTCTTGCCGAACGATTCCAGATGAATCTTGAAGGTGTGCCAGTTCTTGAGAGTGGCTGCAGCCCACTGATTAAGCACGCTTTCTTCTTTTACAAATTGATCAAAGAATTCATAGATGAGTTTTACCGGAGCCTCTTCTGCTACCTCGGTAGGCGTGAGATCATCGCCTAGGGAGATGGCTGTTGCAAGTTGTTCTTTGATTTCGTCAAGTGTAGGGCGAACTTTAAGATCATTCTCATATTCTGAAAAATGCAGTTTGATTTTCATAATACGATTATTGATCTTGCGGGAAGGTATGCCTTTGGAGTTTGTATAGCGTACTTTGACCTGGCCGGATTCTTCCCATGCTGCAGGGTCAACACTATATCCAAGGGTCGTAAGGAGCCTTGTTTGACGAATATTTATGGAGATTGTTATGGGAGCTTCTCCTTTTTTGTTTACTTTTGGGTGTAGATAAAATTTAACTGGCATACCTGTTTGTATTAAAAGTACAAACAAATTTACAAACAGATTTTGAAATATGCAAGTATATCGGGTTAGATTGTGTTATACTTATATCGTTGTGTATTAAGCATATACAATACTCTGGAGAACTCTAAAAAATACGGGTTCGACTCCGACTATCTCCACAACGGACGCCTTTTCAGTTTCTGAAGAGGCGTTTTTTAAATTTTATCCATGAATTTCACTGAATTTGAACTAAGTTGTGCGTTTTATCTTTATGAACGATATGCACATTATGGCTGTCATTTCCAGGTTTCTGGCGGTCTTGATTCCTCTTCTCCCGATATTATAGTTTCGAGAAACGGGAAGCATGTATGCAATATTGAGGTTAAGGAACCGATTGCACAATGCAGTCAGTTTGTTGCTTTTCCTGAGGAGTCTACACGCTCGTTTATCTATTCTTCCCAGAATCATCCGGCTATTGCATCAGATTCTTCTAATGCAATATTAAGTGAAATGGCAAAAGATTTTGATCGGTATAAAATGCCATCTTCAAAGGAATTGGGATTGGATAAGGAACTCTATTATGACCGCATTATAGATTATTATTCAAGTTTCAAGGACTCGAAGTTCTTTATGACACGTGAATCTGTAGATTCCGGTAATTTTATTTTCTTTCCTACAAGTTCTTTAAGGGATTATTTTGATGTTACAGCGTGTTATAGGCAGAAGAAAAGCGGATCTCATAATCCTAATAGAAATGAGCGTGATATATTGCCTGCATTATTGAAGGAACACAATATAAAAGTGACCAGTATCATACATGATGGAAAATATACAGACATTATAGTAGAGGCTGATCGCGGTGAACGCTTCGTCTTGGCATCCTCGACTGATTTTCAATTCAAGAGAATAGGAGAAAAGTCGTATAGAGTCACATGTCTGGGTAAGACCAATAATCCGAATGTCATATTTTCCATTCGTCCAAAACTACCTTGGAAGGCTTCGGATTGGGACTCTTTTGAGAATACCATTCTTGGCTGAAATCCTGCCGCCTATTCTCCGGCAAGAGCCCTGCCTATTTCCTGGGCTATCAGTTGGAGAACGTCAATTACGACCGAATTGCCAAGCTGTTTATAAGCCTGGTTTGCCTTAGAACTAAGCTTGTAGCAGTCCGGAAAGCCCATGAGTCGTGCACATTCCCTTGGATGAAGCTTTCTCGGTTTGCCATTTATCAGGTAGCCACCGGTTTTTGCAAACACTCCTCCGCCATTTGCGGAGAATGTTATTGCTATGCCTTTTGTACTGTAGATTCTTTCTCCTTGCCCTCCTTTATTGACGATTCCAAGTCTAATGGCAGAGTCGCTATATCTATCGTCCTTTCTATTGTTGAATACTACATCCTCACGCTTGACGTATAGATCCTGAACCATGGTTTCATCTGTCAGGAGAAAGTCTTCTACATGTCTTTTCAACTTGAATGGCTTAGGAAATGAAAAGTCGCTATGGTTGATATCATTACGAAAGCAAACCATATATACACGCTCTCTCTTTTGAGGTATACCATAATTTACGGCATTCAGTATGCGATAGTCAAATGAATATCCCAAGTTACGCATAGTTGATTCAACGACATCAATCGTCCTTCCTCCATCATGTGATGCGAAATTTTTAACATTTTCCATAAAGACAACTTTTGGTTTTTTTTCTTTTACGATTCTTGCTACGTCAAAGAATAATGTTCCACGGCTGTCTTGAAATCCTAATCTCTTTCCGCTTATCGAGAACGCCTGACAGGGAAATCCGGCACATAAGATGTCATGGTCAGGAATGGTCTTTTCGTCGATTTTTGTAATGTCACCTTCCGGCAGCATGTTGAAGTTAGTCTTATAGACTTCTTGAGCATGAGTGTCCCACTCGTCAGCATACACACATGTTGCACCGAGAGAATCCAATGCAATGTGAAAGCCACCTAGTCCGGCGAATAAATCGATGAAGGTGTAACCCTTCAAATATTTTCGTTTGATTTCAATCATAGGTGGCGTCATTGTTTATGCAAATGTAATAAAAAGATTCGAGGTTTTATCCGCTCTAGTTGTTTCGAACGAGTATATTGGCTGAGAAGCGAAATCAATATCTGTTCAGTCTAATGTGAGTTCCGATAATGATGATATTTCTAGTTGGTCGCGTTCTTGTACATACCCCAAAAATACTTGGACGGCAGACGCCAAAAACAGGGGACATGAAATTCATCTAACTTCCAGGAATCGGGTGCTTGTCTTGGATGCGAGGTACAAAGCAGGCTATAACTTTTGCCAGTTGCTGTACTCTGCACTACGCATCGATCTTGGCGAGCAAGAGTGTGAGCAGGAGTTGCACCAGAGATTGAAATGTCTGGATTTAACCAATTGTCAAATTGGTAGTATTCGTTGAGAGCCGCTGATTCTAAGAGCATTACGCAAGGCGCCGTCGCCGGAATATACGAACTCCGGCGACGACAGATCAAGCACTGCGGGCGGCTCGGCCACCAAAGGGCCGTCCTCGTGCTTGACTGTTGCCGTCCTATTTAAATCCCAGCTTCCGCTCGAGGTAGGCACGGCACCGTGCCTACTGCTGCCAAGTTGAGCAGCATTGGGCACGGTGCATAATGTGTAAATAATTAATATTCAACAATATGAACAAAATGGGGTGTGCCTGACACTGCCTGTCCTGGCAGCCTTGGGCACACCTTTTCAATTTAGGTTTAATATGACTGCACAGAGGCGGAGACTGCGGGCACAAACACTGGAAAAGTGCTCTTGGTCCAAGCGATTTGGTGGGGACTGCGGGCAAAAACACTGGAAAAGTGCTCTTGGTCTACCTATCTGATCGGGTAGATTGGCAGCATGGAATGTCCTAGTGACTATCGAAATTTAGTTTGTCTTTCATTATTCATTTAATTCGACTATCTTAGCCGTCATGAAGATTGCCAGACTTATATTTCTGTTTTTTACGACTTCCTTGTTCATCTCATGCATAGGGGAGGATCTTGCTGGTGCTGATCTTATGGTTGGTGACAGTATTCCAGAGTTTGTTGTTACAATGAATAATGGAGATGTAGTCACGAGCAAGATGCTTTCCGAGGGAGTCTCATGCATTGTTTTCTTCCATACAACCTGCCCGGATTGCCAGCAGCTTCTGCCTGTCCTCCAGCAAGTATATGACGAATATTCTTCAGCGGGAGTCAGCTTTGCTCTAATCAGCCGAGAAGAGGAGGATGAGACTATTTCTCAATATTGGCAGGAATGCGGCTTTACGCTGCCTTATTCTCCGCAAAAAGACAGGAATGTATATGAGTTGTTTGCACAGATGAGAGTTCCACGTGTGTATCTGAATAAGGATGGGATTATCAGATCTGTCTTTACGGATGATCCCGTGCCTGGTTATGATGATCTGAAATCTGCCCTGGAAAACCTTTAGCTGGCTTAGTTGTTTTGTCTGTATCTGAATGGAGTGGTGCCGGTTATTGTCCTGAACCATCTTGAAAAGTTATAGCTTTGCGGTATTCCTACCATTGCACCCACTTCTTCTATCGATTTTTTACTGCCATCAGTCAGAATAGTCTTGCTTTCTTCAATTCTCAATGTGTTCAGCCAGACCTGGAATGTCATGTTCAGATGGTTGTTGATATAGGCAGACAGATAGTTGTGGTTTGTTCCAATGTCCTGAGCCACATCTTTTATCGTGAGCCCTGGACTGCAGAATCTCTTTGAACTGACCCATTCTGCAACGAGGGGACCGATCTTTGAGTCGAGACCTTTCGCTCTCTCCTGTTTCTTTTCCACAGGCTTGTCCATTGTTTCATTCTGCTTCCTGATTACGTCGATCTTTTTAGGAGCAAAATTTACAATCTTGAATACAAAGAAAGCATACAGGATAGGAATAGACAGATAATAGATCAGATGTATGTAGGTGACATAGAAGGCAATAATGGTGAAGACAGACAGAATGAATGATGTCATTATCACTGGCTGCAGCCAGGTCATGTCAGCCTTGTCATCGTAATAGTTGTCTATTTCTTTGATACACTGCTTGTATTCCTTTTCGCAGGTAATGAAAATCCAGATACATTTTATGCCGAATACAATTCCAAAGGCAATCATTATCTCTTTCTGAATCGATGGCATGAAGTGGCCGATTATTCCAAGGATTATCATTGCCGCAGTAGGTATTATGCCATCAATGAAAAAAGCCTTTCTAAGGTATCTTGGGGTCTCTATGAGAAATAGTATCGTTGCATATGTCAGCCATGAGAATACCAGTGTGTATGTTACCAGAATCCAGAAATGCTCATAATCATGATGATGTTGTGGAAAAATAAGCCGCAAGATGCTGAATAAGGACATGGAGAGAAGTGCAATTCCTAAGGTCTTTCTGGCCTTTCTGTAGCTTTCCATTCCTTTTTCATGAGAGGTCTGCAGGAATAGTGCAATGGCAGCAAGAATTCCGAAAACCACAACATATCCGAATGTGAATAATATGTAAATCTGCTGTTCCATTAATTGCCGATAACTAAAGAAGTTGCAAATTAAGTAAATTTTTTTGCGTGAGCGTAAAAGTTTTATGTCAAAACAATAAATTTTTTGCTCCTACAACACAAAAAGGTGCAAATAAGGATTGATTTCTTGCGTCTTTGTGAATTTTTGTGTTTTCAGAAATAGATTTTGTGCTGATAAAAAATGCGTGATGCAAGATTTTGTGGGAGCCTGCTTGGAAAGTACTTTTGCAACTGTTTAACGCAATCGAATAGTAACAAAATCAGCGTAAATCAATGAAACGTTTTCTAATAATTTCAGTATTCGCCTTGCTGGCTTCAATGGGTAGCATGTCAGCTCAGAAGCTTGGTGTGAAATCCAATGTCCTTTATTGGGGAACAGCAACACCGAATCTTGGAGTCGAGTTTGCCTTGAGTGACCGTTGGACGGCAGAATTGGAGGGAGGCTATAACCCTTGGACATTGGACATTGCCGATAATATGAAGGTAAAGCATTGGCTTGTTTCGCCTGAAGTAAGGTACTGGTTCTGTAATAGCTTCCAAGGTCACTTTGTGGGAATCAATGCAAATTATACCCAATTCAATATAGGTGCTCTTCCATTTTCTGTACCGGATTTATTCATAAGTCTTACCCCGGGTGCAGCAATGCCGGACCTTCAGAACTCGCGTATGCAGGGATGGGCAGCAGGAGCAGGAATCACATACGGCTATGCCTTCCCGATTGCCAGAAGATGGAACATTGAGTTCACCTGTGGATTCGGTTGGTGGTACACCGTATACGATCAGTTCGAGAGCCGCAAGTGCGGACTGTTTCAGCAGACAGTCGAGAAGCATGCACTCGGCCCTTCGACACTCGGCGTTTCATTCATCTATATGATAAAGTAAGGAGAAGATAGATATGAAGAAAGTTTTCACAATAATCGCATTGGCACTCGGAATGGGTGTTACGATGAATGCTCAGACCCTCATCACTAACGAGAGCATGACCAGTGACGCAGATTCGGTTACAGTGTCATTTGATGTCGATACAGACGATACGGATCTTCCAACCAGGCGCAAGGAGGTGATCCTTCCTTATATATTCAATGGAAAGGACACCCTCTATCTTGATGCTGTCGAGGTATACGGCAAGGGTCGATATAAGAGGGAAAGGCAGGAGAATGCAATCAACGGTGACAGAGACTGGGAACTGGGAGACTATCAGACACTCAAGAGAGAAGGAATCTATAAATATGAATCCAAGGTGCCTCTCAAGAGATGGATGAAGACAGCGAATCTCGGAATAAGAAGACAGATTGTGGGATGTGCATGTGAAAAAGACCTGAAGGACGAAAATCTGGCACAGGCATCATTATTCCATGATCCTCAGGTACAGCGACGCATTCCGGCATATGCCTTGGCAGAGGTAGCAAGGAAGTGGGACTTCGGAAAGGATGAACTTGAGATTGTCTTCAAGGTGTCAAAGATTGAAATCGATTCATCTGTATTCAATAATGAAGTGACTTTCGGCAAGATACTGGACGCTGTCGACAAGATCTACAGCAATCCGAACTACAGGATCGAGAAACTTCATGTTGCAGGATATGCTTCTCCGGAAGGTCCTCCGAAATTCAACACATGGCTTGGAATCAATCGAGCAAAGGCCCTTATCAACTACATAATCGAGCAGAGACCTCAGTATGGTTTGACAGAGGAGCATTTCGAGATTCATAATGGAGAAGAAAACTGGGCCGGGCTCAGGAGAGTACTTGAAGCTTCTGACATGAAGGAGAAGAATGAGGTGATAGCGATTATCGACGACCCGAATATTTCTGGAGAAATGAAGAAGCTCAAGATCGGAGCAATGGACAATGGTTGGGTATGGAAGAAGATGCTTGATGAGATCTACCCGCATTTGAGATGTGCAAGATACCTGGCGATATACTATGATTCAACAGAAGACAAGCTTGTGGAGGTTGTAAATGAAGCTAACGGTCTTATCTCAGAAGGAAAGTATGAAGAAGCTTATAATCTGGCCATCAAATACAAGGATGATCCAAGGATGAGTGGAGTGATCGGAGTCTCATTGATGATGCAGAAGAAGTTTGAAGAGGCGATGCCTTGGCTCCTTGCAGCACGAGAAGAAGGATGTCAGGCAGCTCAGAAGAACATAGATGCCATAACGGCAGAATATGAATGGGAAGAGAAACAGAAGAAAATCATAGAAGATTATCTGAAGAAATACGAATAAACAATTAACATTTTTAAACACAAAGTTATGAAACTTACAAAATTGATGTTGTCTGCTTTTGTAGCAGCTTTGGCAATGATTTCCTGCAACAAGCAGGACACTACTCCAGAATCAGCACCGTCTGGTAATCCTAAATCAGTGGAGATTGACATCAACAACCTGTTCATGACCAAGTCTCCAGGAGCACTTCTTGACGAAGGTCAGATCCAGCTCAATGAGTTGCGTATCTATCTGACTGACGGAAAAGATATTCTCAATACAGCCAGCAATGCAGCAGGTGAGCTGCTTTCGGCAAGTGACTATATCTTCAAATCAGTGAGCGGCCCTGTTTCCTTCCATTTCGTTGATCCTAAGGTAAATAAGGTTGTAGTTCTTGCGAATCTGACAGAAGCCCAGTATGCTACGATAACAGACTATGCTTCAATTCAGGCACTGAGCGTCAATATCGCTGAGCAGCAGAATGAGAAGGCTCTTGCACTCTTTGATGAGCAGCCTCTTGTAGCGGCAGGTCAGCAGCATGTTCCATCAGCTTCTGTAAGTCATGATGGTCTTATCACCGACCTTTATAAGGCAGAACTCAAGCTCAAGCCGGCTATCTCACGTTTCGAACTTGACGGTTTCTCTGTGTTCTTCTATAAGGATGGTGAAGAGAAGTCGAAATATAACAAGATCACCTTCCATCAGGTGGCTTTCAATAATTACTATCCTGCAATGGCACTCATGCCTGGAACCTTCTCGGGTTCTCTTGTAGACTGTGGCGCCGAGACTCCGGTCAATGCAGTTACTTACCTTACGGGAAATGCTTCTGCAGCACCTGCATGGTACTTTGACAAGTTCGCTACTCCAGTTGAGGTTACGCGTCCTGCATCTCTGTCAGAAAATACATGGGTGGAAGCAGAAATCGGAAACGCAATCTATTATCATGCATTCTCTACTCCTCTCGGAGGAACTGTAGCAGCAGAAAATGCAGGCTATCCTGAGTTCATGTTCCAGATTGCAACAGAAGACAGAAGCGGAGTTACATCATCTACTTACATTTACACAAAGAGTCTGAAGGATAAGAACGGAAACGTCATCACTTCATTCGAGCCAGGTGTGATTTACAGAATGAATTTCACAACAACTGTTGAAACTGATGGTGGTGAGGGTGACGTTCCTATCAAGGAGGATGACATCGAGCAGCTCGGAAGATGCCTTGACATTACTGTATCGGTTGAAGATTGGAACATCGTGGCTGTAACTCCTGAATTCTAGACATCTTCAGCTAAATTGAGAAAATATAAACAACATCAATAAATAGAGGAGGGGCTCGTCCCCTGTCGGGCCCCTCCAATATTTATTTAACGAAACAATAAAACATCAAGAACATGCGACTTATGAAATTTAGAAACATTCTTCTGGGCCTCTTGCTTACGGGAAGCTTCTCCACTTCCTGCATCAATGAGGATTACAGTGATTGTCACAACATTTATCGCCTTGCCCTGAGCTATCTGGGAGACGAGAATGCTGAGATATTCCCGGATAAGATAGACTGCGTACACATGTATGTTTTTGATGAACAGAACAGGTGTGTGGTGTCTGAGCAGTTGTCTGAAGCAGAAGTTCAGGCGATGCTTGTCACACTTCCTGCACTTGATCCGGGAACATATGATATAGTGTGTGTAGGTAATGCATATGAGACAGAAGTGGAGAATCTGTCGTCAGGAGACTTTGAACAGATCGTTTTTTCAGCAAAGGATCATATTGCAGGAAAGACCGTATCTGGAAATGACCCTCTTTATTGGTCATCTATAGAATATCAGATCAGACCGTTTGATGTCAAACAGTCTGTTACGACGGAGACAACCTATTTCAAGGCATCTCACTATGATGTCTCTGTCGATATCATCGGAGTACCGTCAGCGGCTGACCTCGTGGTAAAACTGGTTGGAGTGTCACCTCAGACTGACTTCAACAACGTTGCGAAGGGTACTCAGACAACTTATGTGATGGATGCTGTTCACAATGGTGACAACAGAATGTCAGCGGTAAACAACATCATGAGACATTCGGACCAGAGCGAAGTGTACCTTGTCATCGAGGCTTCTGACGGTAGGGAACTTGCGAGAATCAGCTTTGCTGAGCATATCGCAAACCACCCTCAGATTGATGTGGACAAGCAGGAATGTCTCATACCTTTCGAGGTAATCTTTAAATCAGCTAATGTATCTATTTCGGTTCCTTCATGGTTTATAAAGGAAACAAATCCGGAATTTTAAATAATCATCAGGTCTATGCGTAATTTAATGAATATATTCAAGTTGGCAGCCGTGACAATCTTTGTCATGACTCTGGCTGCGGGGTGTATCCTGGAAAAGGATTCTCATCCGTCAATGAACAGGAAAGACGTGATGATACTTCTGGACGTCACAGCAGGACAGATGCAGACCAAGGCTATGGATGAGTCTGCAATGAAGACCCTGCGAATCTATGCTTTTGACAGATCTGGTTCGTTGATCGGCCATATATATACTACTGATCCTGACGCGAGCAAGCATCATATGGTGCTCAATGTTCCGAACGGGCAGCCTTCACTTGAAGTAGACTTTTATGCTGTTGCCAATGAGGCGGCAATGTTCAATGACAACAGTCATGTGACCCTTACTGAAAACATGTCTTTGTCAGAGGTCAAGGGCATCGTATACACATCTCTTATGAATACGGCAGAGGTCCTTCCGCTTTACGGAGTACTGAATAAGAATCTGAGCCTTGAGGTTGAAGAGCAGCCTCATGTCAATGGTGATCATCTTGGTCTCCTTCTTAAGGATCAGGTTTCTATCAGCATGTCAAGGTCTCTTTCCAAGATCGGAGTGTATGCTGCTGCGGCAGAAGGCGCGACGGTGAAGCCTGTCATCAGCAAGATAACCCTTCTTGCTCCAGGCAGACGTGACCAGAGTTATCTTTTCCCGGCAGAGGACATCCTGGCAAGAGACGCTTCCATTCAGTCAATGCCTTATGACAGGGTATTCGACCTTCAGGCTGACGGAGTGGATGTACTTTCCAATTCAGGAGTGGTCGATGCGACCTTGAAGGCTTCTGTCAGTGACCCGTCCGTTTCTGTGACAGACTATTATACGGAGATACTTGCTCCATTCTATCTTGCTGAAGTTCCGTATGGAAGCAATGATTGGAAGGAAGCTGCACCTGCAGAGGGAAGGCCGGTGGTGCTTTTGATAGAATATTCGTTCGGAGAAGGAACCATCATAAGAAAGGCAACGATCAATATGCCTCCGATAGTAAGGAATCATTTTTATCAGGTTCGTTGTCTCATTTTATCTGATGCTCAGATATTGGTGAATGTAACGGTAAATGATTGGGAAGAAGGTGAGGATCACACGCTGGATTTCGACTTCCCGACACATTCGGACCCATTGTTTGCAACTGATGCTCTCAATCAGAACGGAAATTACTCTCATGTGTATGGAACTCCGGCAACAATGTATTATTCGGCGACAGATCTTGAAAAAGGAGCATTCAGCGTTGATTTCAATATGTCTTATCCTGTTGGTGGAAGGTGGACTCCAAGCGTAAGGGGATCATCGACATCCAATTATGAACTGAGAATATATAAAAGAGGAGATTCGATGCCGTTGACAGCCGGATATGTGGAAGTGACGGACGCAGATGTAAATGACCAGTGGTATACCATAAAGATCGTACCGAAGTCAGCAAGCTCCACAGGCGATAAGATAGTCCTTTCGATTGCCTACACTCCTGTATATAGCGGTTCGGGATATTCTTACCTTCTTCAGATAAACGGTGGTGAAGAAAACAATCTGGCATGGAGTGAATATGCTCCTTCAGATGCGGATAATTTGGAGGCTTCGACGGTCGATATCGTAATAACTCAGGTTGAAGAGCAGAACAACAATTAACATTCAAGAAGATGACAGCGATGAAAAACATATTCAGATTTTTAACGGCAGGCCTTATTCTGGGAACGGCAGCATCTTGTTCGGTAGACAATATGCTTCCTGAGGAGCCTTTCGTGCCGTCAAATGAGGTTGTAGTGCTCAATCTTTCTGCCTCTCCTATGACAAAGGCTATATCTTCTGAGATCCTGGAGTCGGCCGGACCGGAGGCTTATGTGGATTTTATCGATATTTTTATCTTTGGAGATCAGGCAGGAAGTTCAGCGGAGTCCGTATACTACGAAAGACTGTCGTATTCAACGACAAATCCGGGACAGAAGGCTTTGGGAGCGAAGAAGAGTCTTTTCGTGTCAGATAAGAGCTATGATGTCTACGTGGTGGCAAACAGTACCCTGTCTGAAGATGACTTTCAGGATGTGAAATCAATTATGGACCTGAGCAGCCTCGTCCAGTCCGATGAATTCGTTCATATGTCCGGCCTTTCAGGTGACGGCCTTCCGAAGAATTTCCTTATGGATGCAAGGGCATATACTGATGATGCAAAGAGCGTGGCTGTCCTGAACCCATCTGACAAGGAGTCAGAGAACACTGTTCTTACAGCCGAACTGTCCCGTGCTGCAGCGAAGGTAGTGGTGGAGATTTTCGAGGGATCTGACGTTGAGTTTGAAGACCCGGATAATGCACATGTATACCACTACCGTAACCTTCCATATAATACTCTTCTTGTAGCAGGCGGGCTCCTTAAGGATGACATGCGTCAGTTGAGGTCGACCCTTCCTCATCAGATAAATGACTATGTCTTATGGGACAGGGATGCTACCGGTACGATAGATTCGGGAACTCCGAATGTAAAAGTCCAGGGTTATGTATATGAATATGATTTCACTGGCGAACCTCTTGACAGGCACACAAGTCTCGTGGTGAACATTCCGATGAAGGTTACCAAAGACGGAAAAGAGACTCTTTATGAAGCAAATTACTATAAGATTCCGTTGAACAGGGAGCGTTTCTTCGAGAGGAATCATTATTACAGGATCAAGGCTACAGTGAAAGCTCCAGGAGCACAGTCGAGCTACGAGCCGGTTGTCCTTACAGATCTGGTCTATGAGGTGCTGCCTTGGGACGAATACCAGCCGATAATTTCGGTAGGCAATCAGGAAAACAAGCCAAGATATCTTCAGCTGAACACCAATTCCGTAAAGATGTACAATGTCAATGAGGATAACTCGACTCTGACTTTCGCATCGTCATCTGAAATAGCTGGCATAGAACTCACAGGTGCCTATTATTTCAATAAGCATGGTGTCAGGACCGAAGTAGCTGCTGATATCATGAATACAATTTCAGCGACAGCTCAGCCGAACGTTTTGAACGGCAATATATCCATCTATTCTCCGATCGTGGCTCTGACTCAGGCCGAAAGAGAGAAGCTCATCGCCGACCTGGGACCGGCTCCATCAGCTCCGTCTGTGGAAAAGCCGTCGGATCCGTCAGTGTCGAAGGTAGATGAACCGAATCCGAAAGACTTTCTGCCGGGTAACGGATGGAATGTATATAGTTATAGTCCGGACAGCGGTCCAGACGTGAAATTCTACTCTACCGGTATGTTTGGTTATGGCTCGACGAGGGAGGAGACCGGAATCAAGAGGGAATACGACGCAGCCTATGCCGCATATCAGAATTACCAGAACTGGCTGAATAATCCGGATAAGGACAGGATTATGGAGGAATATAGGCAGAAAATGGCTGAGTATGAGGCTGCTTATGCAGAATACAATGCATATCAGATTGCAGTAGAGAGAATCGAGGCTACTACATCGCCGACTCATTACAACACTATCCGCTATCTGACTTTCCTTGTTACCAACGAACAGGGACTTACGGCGGAGTTTGCGGTAGAACAGTCTCCTGTCATCTTTATCACAAATTCCTTGGGATGGTATTCATATCGAAAGGATTTCAAAGATGATGATGCAGCCCCTACAACTTACGAATACAGAGGTGACGGAATAGTGAGTGTCTCGTTGACTGCCTCGACTTCGAGGGATGGAACAAAGAGCTGGCAGAATCAATATTCGACAAGTCTGGGAAGAGGTTATTGGTTCTCAAAGGCAAGACCTGAGAGTTATAACATGACAGGTACCCTCAGGACTCAGGCATATGGTTATGCAAGCAATGGAACGGGCCGTCTTCAGACAGAAAATGCCAGCAATAATTCTGACAATCTACGACTTTATCATGTGCATGTGACGACAACCTCAGGTGAATATGTCATCGGACGTCCGAAAATGATTGAGATTACCAATGCTCATGAGGTGGGAGCGACTCCTCTTATCGTGACAGATCCGAGCGAGGAAAACTCGAAACTGGTATCTCCATCTTTCATGATCGCTTCACGACTTGGATACTTCATCACGAGTAGCGATTCAAATCTGGGAGATTCTGATATGAATGATGAGCTGCGACTTGAAGTTTTCAGAAAGCATTGTGCAAACTATGTTGAAGTTCACGGAACCAATGCTGCCGACAGAAAGGTCTATGACAACTGGAGACTTCCGACCGAGGCCGAACTGAAGATCATAATGGATACTCAGGGCAGGGCCGGAGAAAATGCAGCGGCAGTCGACTACCTTCTCAATGCCGTATATTATTTCGGAGCTCACGGACCGGTCTTCAATAGTAAGAATGATGATGGAATCACATCGGAAGGGGCTAATACGATCAACACCAGCAGCAAGTCGGTGAGATGTGTAAGAGATGAATTTTAGGAGCAAGAAGTTTTGAATTATAATGAAGATGACGATTATGAAAAGATATATCAAGATATTAGGCCTTTTCGCAGCAATGGCAGCTGCGGCATCCTGTCAGGACCTTATTCTGGAAGAGAATATGGATATGCCGGGAAGAGAAGGATATGTTACTGTGACATTCCAGGCTCAGATACCTGATATGAATGAAATCCATACCAAGGCGGTAGATCCTGACGGCGTGGATATCCAGACCCTCGACCTCTACTGCTTCAACGGACGCGGCTTGTTCATCTCTATAGAAAGAGTTTCCCTGAACTCGACGGGATCTCTGACCGGAACCTATAAAGCGGATATTCCGGAGGTTACGGAAAGAATACATTTCATCGCCAACATGCATAAGGAAGTGAATGAGATGGACTTTGTCGGCCATTCTGAAGATCAGGTGATTGCTACCATGGAAGGATCTTCCGGCATGATGACCTACTGGGCACGTGTAGTGAAGGATGAAGGCAAGACCATGAAGGAAACTCTGGCGGCCCAGACATCTGTGAAACTTCTCCGTGACCATGCGAGAATCACAGTCATAGATGAGCAGAATCTGTATGAATCGCTCGGATTCATAGTCCTCAATACAAATGCATTCGGAACTGTGGCCCCTTATAGAGACGGAAGCTGGGAGGCACCTTCTAATGACAATAAGTTCGTAACCCTTCCCGACAGCGAGAGGAAAAACATCAAGGTATCCAATCAGAATGACGTGATAGCCAAGTCAAGCCGTGAATATCAGTATGTGTTCGAGACGGAAAATCCTTCTAGCGATCCGATAAATGTAGTCATCCGCGGAACCCGTAACGGTCAGACAAAGTATTTCAAGGTGATGCTCATTGACGAGGAATCGGAATATGTTCCTGTAATGAGGAATCATACCTATAAGATATTCATCAAGGGTGAACTGGACTATGGTCAGGAATCATTTGAGGCAGCTCTTACAGCACCTGCATCCAACAATGTATGGCTTTCTGTAGCCGATGACGTGAAGGAAGTCAGAAGCTCAGACTATGCCCTCGCCGTGAAGGAGACCCATATTGTGCTCGGCGTTGATGATGAGGTGTTCGACACACCGCACAGGCAGTACACTGTAGAGTACACCTACACGGACCTGAACGGTAATACCCTTACAGCAGCCGACGAGCCGGAAGTTTACTGGTATGAAGGAAATACCGTGGCACAGCAGAGCTTCGTTTCAAAGTCATTCGATATAGATGGCAATAAGGCTTCAGGAAAGGTCGTCATTACTCTCAACACGCTTCTTGATGGTGAGGTCGTGCGAGAAGGAACGCTGTTGATAAAGAAAGGTATGCTTGAAAGGAAGGTGAAGATCTATACGGTCGCAACCCAGAGTTTCGTGCCTGCATGGATTACGACGAACATATATGGAGGCGAGGCAGGAAGTAAGGTCGCTTTGATGTTTACTGTTCCGGAAGAATGTCCTGAGGCTCTGTTCCCTATGGATGTGCTGGTTTCAGTAAATGATCTGGATGTAAGAAATGAGTCCGGAATGAAGCTGCCGGTGATCACCAAGGAGGATGAAAGATATGGTTCGGATGTAGACGGAATCAGTTATAAATATGTTCTGACAGTAACAGAACCTGGAATGCAGCGTCTTTATCTGCAGACTAACCTCAGCCATTCAACGGGAGAGACAGTCTCGGTGACAATCGAGGCTGACCATTTCACACCCCTTTCCAAGACAGCTACCTTCCGTGATGAAACTGATGCCAGAATCCTTATCCACAATCTGAGGTCATATGTTGCCGAGACTCCGGCTGATGAGTATATATATTACTATCTTGTTCCTCAGAAAATCAATGCTCAGGTGGAGTTCAGTACTCATTTGGGACATGTCGTACAGACTGCTCCTGCATCTGGTGAAGGTGTTTCGCTTACTGATCCTGCGGGGAATGTCACTCATTTTGAATTTATTGAGCCGAATACGGATTTTTCCGGAAACAATGTAGATGAGTTCCTTCTTTATTCGCAGAACCTTGAGCATAATCTTGATAAGTCAACCTACTACTTTGACTTCTATAAGGATCTGAATCCGACAAATTGGTCTGGAACAGCAGGCCGTGTACTTGGATTCTACAGGAACTCAACTACTGGTGATCCGATCCTGCATCTTAAGACAAACAAGCCTAAGGCTGACGAAGTCGTACGTATTGCGTCTAATGTCTATGGAGCCCTTTCGATTACTACAGGAACAAAAGGAGACAAGGCAACAATGGATTATTCGTCTGCTGTGTGTACAGGAACTGGAACTTACAGGTCATGTGTATTTGAACTCGCCACTTTCCATCCTTTCCATTTCGGAGCCCAGGTTGAGGTTGACGGATTAAAGGTCGGAGAAGCTATATATGGTCAATCAGACATTCCTATAGATAATGTACTGCTGACATATGAACCAGGCCAGGAAGTGACTGTGGAATTCGATATCACAAGCTTCAAATCAAGCATGATGAATGAGGACGCAGAAAACCAGCTTAGCGTAGATCCTTTCGGAACAGCATTTGAAATCTATATTGATGCTCCGACCCTTAAGCTTGATGTTGAAAAGGTCGCTCAGTGGGGACTTTCCTCAAAAATCATTGCGGATCCGAATGTAGCCGGCAGAGTCATCTATAAGGTTGATGCTGACCGTGAAATAGAAAGATGGTCATCGCCTGCTCCGGTTCTCGATGCCTTGGCACAGGATGATGCACAGTACGATCTCTTTAGAAATCCGATCGGCGGTGTGAATCAGTCGGGCGAAAGGAAGGTCATACCTTTCAAGACAGATCAGATTGTAAGTTCAGGGGAAATCACCCTCAGCAGTGATGAAGATATGGTTGTGTACTATAAAAAGACCTTCCGTATCCAGAACAGGAGCATAGAAGGAACCATAACTTACGGCAGCGGCAGAACGGCAGTCCCTATGGGTTCATTCGTTCCTTTCTCAACAGACGATGGAACAAGAATCGGAGTTGTAAGCGTTGATGCGGACGGATTATATAGCCTCAATCTTCGTGCGGAATATAATTTTGATTGGAAGAATACTCCTGTGAACTTCGAATTCGAAATAAACGATGTGGAATACAGGACCCGCATTGATTCACTTGAAAAATTGTTTGAGACAACAGATGTAAACCTTCAGTAGTATTATTTATGAACCAGAAGACAGCAAACATTATCCTCCGTGTTTTTGCTTCCATATGGGCGGTAATCAGCTTGGTCTTGATAATACTCATAGTTGACAAAGGTGTTGAAGAAAGCAGAAGTGTGTCCTACCTTATGCAGGCGGTAGTGTCAATGGTATGCAGCAGTCTGTTGAACGTATATATGTGGAAGAAAAAATAAAAAACAGCCCTCTCAACAATCTGAGAGGGCTGTTTGCGTGCTCCGGACGGGAATCGAACCCGTACGGCCGTTTCGGGCCACGGGATTTTAAGTCCCGCGTGTCTACCTATTCCACCACCAGAGCGAACCGGACTGCAAAGATAGTCAAAAATTATAATAATCAAATGCTGTGCA
>JAGAKH010000069.1 GCA_017625725.1 Bacteroidales bacterium
AGCTGAGCAATCCTACCAGCAGTGGCACCATTGCACTGGGCCAGAAAGATTACTTCCGTCATCGCCAGAAACACCTCGTAGGCAGTACACGGATCCAAGCCATTCTGCGCAGCGAACATATCTGCAGCCTCATAGCTCAGCTTCTTCGTGACGCCAACACGCTTCAGGGCACCCAGCATCGCAGTATAGGGATACTGGATGTCGATGTGCATCAGCTTCATCTGCTTCTCAATTGCATCCTCAAAGCGGGCATAGAGCAGTCTGAGCTGCTCATCGAAGTAATCCATATTGGCCCTGTTGCTGTGTTCTGTCTTAATGGGATATCCCAGAGGCACAATCTTGTTTGCGCTGCCAACCAGCAGGATCGGATACAGGTTTGCGCCACTGACACCCACATCAGAAGTCATAAACCGCAGGCCAGGCCTAATGACTTTGTTGCCAAGGCCTTTTGCCAGCAATTCACGACGATAGGTATCCAACAGCTCGTCAGACTGCCCATCCAGGCTCCAAATCGCCATTGCCAATGTGTGGTCGAAGCTTCCGGTCATGAAATGACAACCGGGAAATTCGCTCTCCAGATAGTCCTGAACCTTCTCGAACAGCGGCAGCATTTCCAGCACAGCATAGTCATCGGGATCCCCGCCATGTACCGCAGAAATCTTCTCATCCGCCACCTTAATGAGGCTGTCTCCAGAGGCGACACCCAGGCAGTAGTTCAGGATCTGCGTAAACACTTCTTTGGATACCTTGTTCAATGCATGTCCAGAGATTCTAGCTCTTTCCAGAATGGTCTTCAGGGCACAGGACCGCACGGGATACTCCTGCCCATGCACACTGAGCATAATGCTTGTGTTCTCCATCGTATCAGCCAGGATCTCGGCACGCCCATTATGCTGATATAACTGCATATACAGGTTACCAAAAGCGCTGTCCTTTTCGATGGACTGCAACTGCAAACTTTTCGAAGGAGCTGTCAGCCATTGACTATGCTCCTTGCGATCCCTGAGAAAGTCCAAAAACTCCCCAGGCTCCTTAAAAGTGCAGCTGTAGTTGTCCGCATAAATCTTGCTTTCCGTCATTTGTGGTTAACCACCTTTCCAAAAATGTATTTTCAAATCCGTCACCGGAATTTGAACAAAAAAAGAGCACTCCGACTTGTACATAACAAATCAAAGTGCATTCTGGTGGGCTATGCCCATGATTGTCCGAAGCCTTCCGGCCATCGGCGTCACTGCTTACCAAGTTCCCATCGGGAGAATCATTCTAATAAATACATGGTTAGCTTATCATTCTTGGAGAGGTGTTTCCATGATACCGAAACCTACATCATTTTTTGTAGATGATTTATGGGTTTAGAAAACATAATCCTTACTCATAAATAGAATTACCCCTCTGGAGATGTCCCAGAGGGGTAATATGCCATTACTGAAATCTGTAGCCTCGCTCCTGCAGCGAATGTAGAAATGCAATGAAATAACTGTGATTGATGTAATCGTGTCGTTTATAACCGCTCATTTCATGAAACGAGGCGATTCGCTCCTGCTCGCTGATCCAGACCGTGTGAATCTCTGGATGCTGATCTAACTCATCGACCGTAAACTCTTTCTGCATTATTGTCACCTTTTAGGCACTGGTGAGCAACGATCTGGTATTCATTTCCCACCTTTCGCAAGGTCAGCATATCCGATCCGGTCTCCAACTCCTCATACAATCGAACGATATCCCCATCAACCTCACCACGGGTACAGGTAAACATACCAGGGCCAAAGTCCGAGGTATAGTTGTAGAAGGCATCGTAATCCGCCAAATAGGCCACGTCCGAGGTGTCCAGATCTGCTGTAGTGATTCCGGCATTCTCCTTCAGAACCATATCAACGATTCTGGCCTGATATTTATGGATGGGTACCGGCATATCATCCCGAGTCTCAACCCAATCAAACGGCCAAGCCTCCACATTCTTCAAAGCCTCGAACTCTGCATCGCTCGCAAAGCTTCCGTCTTCGGGGAAATACCGCATGAACTCCTCGAAGTCCATGCTCCGCACATCATCATAGTAGGATGAGAAGAAGCCACTCACGGGGTTTACGCTAATAGGGTTCCCCTGCTTGTCATACACGATGGGATAGAAGGTTTCGTTGAACCAGGAAAGTTCTTCGGCGGACAAAGGTTGCTGATTAGTATCGGACACTTCCTCTCCATTATTGCGCATTGCCTGCACATAGCACTCCTGCTTCTGTGCAGCAATGTACTTCTGGGTATTCATGGCCTCGTCCTCGATTTTATCAGGGAACTTCTCTCGGATATCCGGTTCATAATAGGTGCCGTCACCCGGCCTCCAGTATTCCTTCAGGCTGTACTTGCCATTCAGAACATCAAAGGTAATTGCAACCGGTGTGTGACTGCCTGCTTCTTCATGAAGCTTGCCATCAACCATATCATATCCCTGATAGAGTGCAAGACCGTAGACGGTGACAAGACCGACATGATCGGTGGAGCCTGCCACAGGTGTGCCACTGACTTCTTCCTTGTCCAGCATGATGAAGCTGGCACAGTTATTCAGGCCAAAAGTCTTTTCGGACAAATTACAGTTAATGATCGCATCGTAGATTGCTCTATTGAGCAGTGTTTCAGAATGATCCTTGGTGATAAACTCCTCAACGCCGCCGTCACGGATATCAATTCGAGTATTGAGGTCATCTGCCAAAGTCAGCCAGATATACATCGGGTCTTCATCCATCCACGATCCCCCGATCCACAACTGGAACATTTCGTTGATCTCATAGACGCGGATATACAGGCCGGAGCCGGTCTCGGCATATCTGTATTGATCAAAGTCAGACCAAGTCAGGTCATAGCCCTTCTGCGAGATTGCAATGACATCATCTAAGGAAAGGGTTTCGTCGCCCCCAAGTTGCACTGTAGCATCTTCAGGCTTAACAGCCTCGCTCGTGTAATAGAACCGTTCCCCATTCTGAACCTTGACATAGATGAAGTTGGAAGAACCTTCCTCAATGAAGATGAGATCTGTTTTATCAAATTCGAAATGATTGATCAGTCCCAAGCCGCCATGTCCGTCATCAGTCAAGGTAATGGCATCGCCATTCTGCGTCCACGAGCCAAAGCCAAGATAGCTACTGGCCATGCCCTCGTAGTAAGAGAAAGTACCATCGTTGTAGAGTGTGATGGTGAAGTCGCCCATGATGCCTTCTTTTTCATAAACATAGGTCTTGCCGAACCTTTCGTTTTCTGGAATCTCCAATTCGATCACAGTTCCGCGCTTAT
>JAGAKH010000070.1 GCA_017625725.1 Bacteroidales bacterium
CTGATAATGTCTTGTTTCTGTACCATCTCGATCATTTTTACTTTTGTTAATCTTTGAGCCGCAAAAGTAGCTCGACTAACCTCTCGAGTGGTATACTTTTAAATTATTATGCTGGTACGTTTTTCAGTTACTATCTACAAATAGACAACCTGTAGAAGAGGCAACTGATCATAAATCATCTTGATCTCCGTTGTCCATCCTGCATATTTGTGTATTTCGTCAATGTACAGTTTCTTGCCGCCTAGCTGGAAGAATGCCAAAGCAAGATCATAAATCCTATGACCGGCAAAATAGAAGTCATCAGCCTGAACATACAGAGACTCCTCTATCTTGTCATGCATCTTGATGTGCTGGAGTATCATCGTTGACTTTCCGACACCTTTTTGTCCCAGGATTCCGATTAATCTATTCTTCCAGTTAATGGTATCATGAAAGGATCTGACATAGTTTACTGGAGTCAGATCAAGCTTAATTCGATATGTCTGAAGTAAAGTATCCATAACTTTTGCACATTATTTAGTGCAACAAATATAACAAATTGCACTGACTTTAGTGCAGTTTATTACAAAATTTGCACTATTTTTCTTTCAATAACGATTAAACAGGTATAAAAAGATGTAGGGAAAATTTTGCGGATTGCCGGAGTCTTGCCGGGTATCAAGTGCATTTTTATCGGAAAACTGCTCTCGGTACCCTCTTTTCGGGGTATCAAGAGCAGTTTCGCTATGTTTTTGCACTCGGCCCTGATGGAATCAGAGTCCTTCGACAGCAACAGAACCGGAGGAAATCTTTGAGACAAGGCCTTGAAGGACTTTACCTGGACCGGACTCTATAAAACAGGTTGCTCCGTCTGCTATCATGTTCTTTACGGACTGGGTCCATCTGACAGGCGAGGTAAGCTGAGAGAGAAGATTGGACTTTATGATTTCCGGATCCTCAACCGGAAGGGCGGTCACATTCTGATACACCGGACACACTGGTTTCCTGAACTTGACGCTTTCAATACCTTCTGCCAGTTCATCAGCCGCGGGGGCCATAAGAGGAGAGTGAAAAGCACCTCCGACGGGCAGGATCAAAGCACGTCTGGCACCAGCTTCCTTCAGTTTAAGACAGGCGGCTTCAACTGCGGACTTTTCACCGGAAATCACCACCTGACCGTCGCAATTATAATTAGCCGGGACCACGATACCATCAATTTCAGCACACACAGACTCTATAATCTCAGTCGGAAGAGCCATAATGGCAGCCATCGTCCCTTCCACAAGTTCACATGCCTTCTGCATTGCATTCGCACGTATGGACACAAGACGGAGAGCATCTTCAAAGTCCAGAACTCCGGCAGCAGCAAGGGCAGAGAATTCTCCCAATGAATGTCCTGCCACCATATCAGGTCTGAAATCCGGGCTGCACATTGCAAGGGCAACCGAATGAAGGAAGATTGCCGGCTGGGTAACCTTGGTCTGCTTGAGATCTTCAGCCGTACCATCAAACATCATATCCGTAATCGAAAAACCCAAGACCTGATCTGCTCTATCAAGAAGTTCTCGTGCATAAACGTTGGTTTGATACAGTTCCTTTGCCATGCCAGGAAACTGAGATCCCTGACCGGGAAACACATATGCCTTCATATCTATTGTTTTATTTAACAAATTCGACCAATTGATTGCATATCTGCTGCATTCCGAGGACACTCGGATGGCCCGAAAGTTTATCGATATCCTTCAGAAGAACAGAAGACACATCATAATGATCACATGCCTCCATGATACCGGATACGATTTCATCTTTCAGTTCTGTATTGATGACAAACACGATTCTTGTCTCCGGAAGGCTTTCCTTCAGATAATCCAACATATAGCAGCATGCCGGCAGACAGCTGAACAAGTCTTCCGTCGTCCAATCTGAATACTGAAGACTTCCTATAGGTGAATTTGCCCAAGAATCGTTAGTAGCACCGAATATGAACAGTATGTCAGGTGCCTCCCCTGCCTCGACAAGGCGTTTCATACGAGTGATGAAAGAACAGTATGTCGCATCGCAAGCTCCATATCCGGTATTGCAGATGGTAGAGCCGCTGTAACTGTCATTCTGCAGCAGTTTGAACTTGCCGGATGCACACATGAGATGCCACCATGTATCCTCTACACGAACGACATCATTATCACCGTTAGGAGCAGCACTGTACCAGATGGCATTCCCCTCAGGGATATAACCTTCGAATGTAGAATATGAATCACCCAGAATGGAAACAGTACGGCACTGATCCTGCTGACTGCATGCACATAGGACAGCCAGAGTCGAAATAATGATCAAAATAAACTTCTTCATGGCACGATAATTTAAAACCATACAAAGTTGCAAAATATTGATGAATAATCGGCCATAAAGATGAAGTCATTGCAGATTTGCGATTATTTTGATTTTCATCTAACTTTGTCGGTCCCTCATCAACAGAACTTAACACATAATATATTATGGCAAGGATTACCAAAGAAGACGCACTTAATTATCACGCAGGCAAACGTCCGGGAAAGATTGAAGTAGTTCCGACAAAACCTTATTTCACGCAGAAAGACCTTTCATTGGCATATTCCCCAGGCGTAGCTGAACCTTGTCTGGAAATCAGGAACAACCCGCAGGATGCCTATAAATATACAGATAAGGGCAATCTTGTAGCAGTCATCTCCAATGGTACTGCCGTCCTTGGACTTGGAGACATCGGTCCTCTGGCAGGAAAGCCGGTCATGGAAGGCAAGGGTCTTCTTTTCAAGATATACGGTGGTATCGATGTATTCGACATCGAAGTCAACGAGAAGGATCCAGACAAATTTGTTGAAGCGGTAAAGGCAATAGCCCCTACTTTCGGAGGTATAAATCTGGAAGACATCAAGGCACCTGAATGTTTCCTCATAGAGAAACGTCTGAAGGAAGAACTCGATATTCCTGTCATGCATGACGACCAGCATGGAACGGCAATCATTTCAGGAGCAGGTCTTATAAATGCACTGGAAGTCAACGGCAAGGATATTTCAAAGGTAAAGGTCGTTGTGAATGGAGCCGGTGCCGCTGCCATTTCATGTGCCCGCCTGTACATATCACTTGGAGTACGCAAGGAGAATATCATCATGCTGGACAGCAAGGGAGTCATATCGAAATCCAGACCTTCACTCACACCTGAAAAGGAGGAATTCGCAACAGACAGAACAGACATTTGCACTCTAGCTGAAGCCATTGACGGGGCTGACGTGTTTCTCGGCCTCTCTAAAGCTGATGTCCTGACGAAAGAGATGGTCCGTTCCATGGCTGAAGACCCTATAGTATTTGCACTTGCCAATCCAAAACCGGAAATATCCTACGAAGATGCCTTGGAGAGCCGTCCGGATGTTCTTATGAGTACAGGACGCTCCGACTATCCGAACCAGATAAACAACGTCATCGGCTTCCCATACATATTCAGAGGAGCACTGGACACAGCTGCAACAGCTATCAATGAAGAAATGAAACTGGCTGCAGTAAGGGCCATAGCTGACCTTGCAAAACAGCCGGTACCTGAAATCGTCAACAAGGTCTATCAAGTCAACAGACTTTCTTTCGGACGCGACTACTTCATTCCGAAGCCTGTGGACCCACGTCTTCTCACGGAAGTATCTGCAGCCGTTGCTAAAGCTGCAATAGAAAGCGGTGTAGCACGCAAGACCATAACAGACTGGAATGAATACAAGGAACATCTTCTTGAATTCATGGGAAGAGAATCCAAGCTCACTCAGCAGATTTTCGACACTGCCCGTTCAACCAGACAACGTATAGTTTTCGCAGAAGGCATTCATCCTTCAATGATGAAGGCTGCCGTCATGGCCAAAGAAGAAGGAATCTGCCAGCCTATCCTTCTCGGAAATGATGAAAGGATCGAAAAACTTGCAAAGGAACTTGGACTAAGTCTTGACGGCATCGAAGTCATCAACCTGCGTCATGACAGAGAGGCTGCAAGGAGAGAACGTTATGCACGGATCCTAACCCAGAAGCGTCAACGTGAAGGCTATACATTTGAAGAGGCTAATGACAAGATGTTCGAAAGAAACTATTTCAGCATGATGATGGTTGAAACAGGAGATGCGGACGCATGTATAACCGGACTTTATACAAAGTATTCGAACACGATAAAGGTGGCTAAGGAAGTCATCGGACTGCAGGAAGGTTTCGATCATTTCGGAGCCATGCATATCCTGATTTCAAAGAAAGGAACAGTGTTCATCGCTGACACGCTCATCAACAGAAGCCATAATGCGGAATCGATGATGGACATTGCACGTCTATGCGACAAGGCAGTACGTTTCTTCAACCACGAACCCGTCATGGCCATGGTTTCATACTCCAATTTCGGAAGTGACAAGGGAGGAAGTGCCGGCCATGTAAAGGAAGCTGTCGAACATCTTCAGGCCATGTATCCAGACTGGATCATTGACGGTGAGATGCAGGTAAACATCGCACTTGACAAGGAGCTCAGGGACACAAAATATCCATTCTCGAGACTGAATGGGAAGGATGTCAACACATTGATCTTCCCTTGTCTGAATGCTGCCAACAGTTCATACAAGATGCTCAAGGCCTTTAATTCTGACACAGAAATCATCGGACCTATCCAGATGGGACTGAACAAGCCGGTACACTTCATCGACTTCGAAAGCAGTGTTCAGGAAATCCTTACAGTAACTGCAGTTGCAGCCATCGATGCAATGGCCAACAATAGGAAGACAGACTTATAAACACCTTTTTGCAAAAAAATCAATAAAAAATTTGTAGAATCGAAGAATTTGTCTACCTTTGCAATCCCTTTCGGGAAATATTGGAGAGTTGGCAGAGTGGTCGAATGCGGCGGTCTTGAAAACCGTTGACCTTAACGGGTCCGGGGGTTCGAATCCCTCACTCTCCGCTGAAAAGAGGAAGTTACAACGCAAGTAACTTCCTCTTTTTCAATATATTATGTCGCTAAAGTTTTGAGTTGCAAAACATTGTGCTCCGGAACTTGTCTAAAGATGACTACTGCAAACCCCGCCACAGAGGGTTACAGAACATTTGCGAATAGTCAAGTTTAGACATCGAAATGTAACCAAGACATAACCCAAGATAGTCAAGGTCATAACCTCATATCCGGATGACTACAAGTGTCTAAAAAGCGACTACTTTTGACTACTCCATCTTTGCTGTCGAGCGAACAAGGCTTCATAACTTTGTATCACTAAAAAACAGTAAAGATGAAAGCAAGTCAGAGAAGCACATTCAAGGTTGTGTTTTTAATCCAGAAAGGTAAGTGTAGAGCAGACGGTAAGGCTCCAATCCTTGCTCGCATAACCGTCAACAAAGAGATGGCTCACTTCTCCACTAAGATCTACATTAGTCCGGATCGCTGGATACCGGAAGAGTATCGCACCAAAGGAGAAACAAAAGAGGAGAAACAGGTTAATGAGATACTCCTTGATTTCTATTCCACCATCAAACGAAAGTACAACGATATGATCTTTCGATGTATGTAGGAAGTGAAAAGTATACCAGATTCGCGTTCAAAAGTATACCATAAGAGAACGGTTCAAAGATAACAAAAGTCGGTTTATATTCATCTATTTTTCATTCAATTTCTTCGTTTCGAGGACTCGATATGACGGTC
>JAGAKH010000071.1 GCA_017625725.1 Bacteroidales bacterium
CATATGCCCTGAAAATCAGGTCATAGGTACGGAATCGCAGCTTCAGCTCATTATAGTTTTCCCTGACCTTGTCCTTCTTATAGAACAGAGCATCCAGAGTATTGTCAACTGTACTGCGTTCAACCTTCTGCAGCTTAACGGATGCATCATACGAACTCCCGTCCATCAGATCCATAGAAATCACCGAAGGATTGAGAAGCCGGTCGGAATTTTTCCACACACTGTAATTCACATCATCACCGACTGTCACTACCGTTCTGACAGTCCCATCTGGTGAGGAAAGTTCATAAGATTTTGGAGCAGCAACAATAACTGAAGTCATCAAAAAGGCCATAGCAGCCGTCAAAAACCATCTCATATACAAATAATTTATTTAATAAAACGACATAAAAGCACACATGGGTGATTTTCTTTTGAATAAAATCCCCTATTTCAGTCTGACATACGTATATTAAATTACAAATGCTGTAATACAATGTGCAAAATGAATCTCCAACGCAGTCTGAAGTTTATCATTACTGTGATATTTCTCGCAGTCATTCCTGAAATATCAGCTAAAGGTATTGAAAATTTTTCACATAGAGGATGTGACACAACCCTCTCGGCAAAAGACAGGAAACGTTTCCCCGGATTTGAATATTCCGGCTATCGTCCTCTGCGCGACAAACCGGTGAATGTATACTACTATATCCCCACAAGTGGTGACATACAGACCATGCCTGTGCTTTTCGTCCTCAGCGGAGCTCAGAGGGTTGGCAACGGAGAGCTTAACCCGTGGTATCGTCTCGCCGAAGAATATGGATTCATCATCATCAATCCTCAGTTCACCAAAGAACTCTACAACGAGAACGAATACCAGTTCGGCAATGTGGCTGTTGCCAAAAAGTCGACAGAATTAAACAAGAAGAAAAAATGGGCATACAACATCATCGAAGACTTGTTTGATTACTATCTGAAGGTCACCGGCAGCAAGGTTAAAGGGTATTATCTTTTCGGCCATTCGGCTGGCGGCCAATTCGTCCACAGGCTTGTCATGATGCTTCCTGATGCGCGATACATAAAGGCTGTTGCAGCAAACCCCAGCGCGTGGACGATGCCACTTGAGGACGGGCTCAGGGACAGCTCGGGTGCTGTGTATGGCTGGCCATACTCCGTGAAGGACACCCCATCCGGAAACAGGAGAGTGCTTAAGAAGGTGCTGTCACGAAGGCTGTATGTACAGATCGGCAGCAACGACATCAAGACAAAATCACTTGATCAGAGTGCTGGAGCAAATGCGCAAGGCCCTCGTCGGTATCATAGGGCACTGAAATTTTACGATGTCTGCACAGCTGTAGCAGACAGTCTGGGGATCGAATGCGGCTTCCGCCTCGCTGTTGTAGACGGCACACGTCACTCTACGCTTCAGGCAGTATATGGATACCCTGATCCGGATGTTACAAAAACAGAAGAAGCTGACCTTGGCATCAACAGTGCTTTCAACCTGCTTTTCCGCAGAGACTGATTCAAGAAGGACACACTATGACTGAGACTATATCAAGACCATCTGCAATCCGTCTGCTCAAGGAATGCACTCTTATCACAATCGGAGGAATCATCTACGCCTTGGGATGGACCATATTCTTATTGCCGAACAACCTCATCGGAGGAGGAGTTTCCGGATTCGCTTCTATCATCTTCTATGCGACCGGCATACCCATGTCCATAACATATTTCGTATTGAACATCATCCTTCTTATTCTTGGCACAAAGATATTAGGCACCAGTTTCGGCGGGAAGACCATCTATGCCATCGTCATGCTGTCGGCCATGCTGTCGATTGTGCCCAGGTTCATACCTGATGAATTCATAAAGGAGTTTGCTCTTCCGAACGGAAAGCTTATCTGCACGATTCTCGGCGGTATCCTGACCGGCATCGGCATAGGACTGCCTATCTCGCAAGGAGGCAGCACAGGAGGCACTGACATTGCTGCATTGATATGGTGTAAATACCGGCCGACCTCACCCGGCAAGGCAATCCTTATAATAGACACGATCGTCATACTTTCATCACTGCTTTTCCCGTCATACACCGACACGGGAGAGCTGCTGACAATGACAGACAAGATAGCGGTAGTAGTGTTCGGTCTTATACAAGTGACGGTCAGCGGATATGCCATTGATATGTATCTGTCCGGATCCAAGCAGTCCGTCCAGGCATTCATCTTCACGAAACATATAGAACGGATGGCGGATGCCATAGCATTCGAAATGCATAAAGGCGTCACCGTCTTCCAGGCTCAGGGATGGTATTCCAAAGAAGAAAAGAAGGTGCTGATGGTCGTAACCAGGAAAACAGATCTCAATCTCCTGCTCAGATATGTAAAGACAATAGATCCGGACGCATTCATATCCGTATCATCTGTAATGGGAGTTTACGGGAAAGGATTCGACATGAACAAAGCCAAAAGCCTTGACAATGCCCGCTGATTGACATCATCGGGTCAGTCTGGCAGCAAATCCGCCGCCGGAAGCCATCCTAACCTTCAGCTTATCTGTATTCTGCGTCCTTACTACCTTGTAATCCTTCGCATTCTTCTCGACATTGACACCGTCAGCGAACAACTCCACATTCCAACCGCCCGCTCCAAGGGCATTCAGATCCAGCTCCACATCCCTTGCATCCCAATTCGTGAGACCTCCGATGTACCAGACATCTCCGCTTCTGCGGGCCACGATGACATACTCACCGACCTTACCGTCCAGAGCGACGGTCTCGTCCCAGACTGTCGGTACAGATGCTATGAAATCCGTACATTCCTTCTCTCTTTCGTAGTGGATCGGTGTATCGCAAAGCATGTTGAAAGGAGACTCATA
>JAGAKH010000072.1 GCA_017625725.1 Bacteroidales bacterium
ATAATTGATGCCAAATAAATTTAGCAAAAATATCAGTAGCTTAACTTTTATATGAAAAACTTCTCGGGGGTCTGCCAAGCGGCAGGGGCCGACAAGCCCCTGAGAGCGTCTTTCAATAGATTACAAACATAGTTACTTTATAGAACTCGCAAACTTGTCAATTATTCTTCAGGATTCTTCCAATTTTCCTATAAATCGCTGTCACATTTGTCCAATTCTGCTAATTTGGTAAATTTGCAGCGACATGTTGAAGAATATAGAACTATTAGAGAATGAGAACATTCTGAAAGGGCTCTGCTTTCCTCATAAGATACAGCAGGTGACACAGATTGTCATTACAGCCGGACAGTTTTCCTGTCTGGTGGATTTCCGCATGTGGGCTCTGAAAGCTCCTGCGGTCGCTCTTTTTCTGCCCGGTCAGGTTGTCGAGTCTATAGATCTTGATGAAGATTTTGCCGGGTTCGGTATGGTGATGAATCCGGAATTTACAGATTCGTTGAATCTGCCAGTCAGCCTGCAGGAAAGACTCTTTATCAAGGATACGCAGTTCTATAGTGTTTCGGAAGAAGTTCTTGATGTCCTATCATCTGTGTACAGACAGGTCTCCAGCCTGATGAAGCAGCCGGACAATCCATATAGAGAAGAAATTATAAGGCACCTGTTTTCTGCTCATTATTATGGTCTGGGATATTATATGCATGGTCTTCAGAGCCAGCCTTCAACATTGACCCTCCAGCAGGAAAAATGTGAGATGTTCATGTCACTGGTCGCGGAAAACTTCAAGATTCATCGGGATATCGGTTTCTATTCGGACAAACTTTGCGTGACCAGCAAATATCTTTCAACTATGCTAAAACAGGAGACAGGAATGACGGCCCTTGACTGGATTGAAAGGTATGTTGTCCTATATGCAAAGAGTTGCCTTTCATCAACTTCAATGAGCATTCAGGAAATCAGCGATGAACTGGATTTCCCGTCCCAATCAGTCTTTGGTAAATATTTCAAGAGAGTCGAGGGCATGTCTCCCAAAGCATACCGTCAGTCCTTATCGAAAGACTGATCAGAATGCCTCTCCAAATCCAAAACATAGGCCCGCAGTCTCCTTTCCAAATCCGAAATCCACTCTCAGGTTCATGTTGTGCTTGAATTCTACGCGAAGACCCACACCGTAGTTCGGCAGAATATTCTTCCAAGCAAAACCTTTAAGTGACGGGAATACTGTTCCGGCACCCACCCAAGCCACACATCCGAATCTGGAGGCCAAGTGCTGGCGGAGTTCTATCTGTGCACATACCTGATTGGTGTCAATGAATCTTCCTGCGTAATATCCTCTCATTCTTCCCATAGCACCTCCGAGTTCTTCACGCAGTATCCATGGCGCATCATGGCTGTTGAATTGTGCATAAATGTCTCCTGTTATCAGAGCGCCTTTCCATATCGGTTGGTATCCGCTCAAGATGAAAGATGTTGCCCAGTTCGTCAAATCTGCCGTACCCAGAAATTTAGGGTAAACAGTTTCACGAAGCAAGAGATACAGGCCCTTCTGCGGATTGGTGGGATTGTCTCTGGTATCTATTTGGAACGATGCTCCGAGACCCGTAAGATAATAGCCTGTCTTCTGTCCTTCAAGATAAGTCCGGTCCAGGATTCGTGAGGCATTTGTATGATTGAAGCTCATGACGGCTCCAAAATAGAAGCATTTCCCTAATCTGTAATTATAGTCTGCATCTATCCTGAACTGTGTCCTGATATATTCGGAGGTCGGATTCACCAGACAGGATCCATGGCTGATTCCCCAGAAGTCAAGAACCTTTCGTGTAAACTTCGCACTGTATATCAACCGCGTCTTGCCGTCTGTGAAGTAGTTGGTTCCGTTGCCTGTTACAGAAAAGAATCCCTTCAACGATGCATTTGCCCCGATAGTCACGTTGGACGGAGCCATTGTCGAATCCTTCATGTCCATACGATATAGTCCTGTCGCCGACCCTCCGAATCCGATGCCTCCCTCTCTTGAATAGGAGGGTGAGAGGGCAAAGCTTACATCGAAAGGCTTCTCATGTGTCCTGTCCACATTCCCATGAATCAGAGTCTGCCAATAGCGCTTCATAAACCCATCCTTACTGACTTCGGTGGAATCCTTTGCGTGAGATGGCGCTACGGTCATAATGAACAGGAATATGGCAATCATTATCTTTCTGTTCATTTCTTTCCCCATTTATATGCAAGTCCGACGGAAATGGTCTGCGGGTAAAGTGACACTCCTTGGGATGTGTTCGGCTGCAGTATGTTGTAACAGCATATCTTATATGAGAAATCTATGCTGATTCCCATTCCGAACTCATAACCAACGATGGCTCCAAGGCCTGACTGAGTATCCTGGACCATAGGCTCTCCACTGGTGTGGATTTCAAGAAGGTCAACTTTTCTGCTGTCAATAGACCATTTCGCATAGCATATGAATTCGGTATATGGACCTATGCCGATAAAGACATGGTCTTCCCCAAATGTCTTTATATGACCAGTTACATATATGGGAATCTCTACGCCGAAGCTCCGCAACCTTCCGCTGTTATCAGTCCACTGCAAGACTGTCTGCTTGAAGTTAAGATTAAGTTCAGGACGGATTCCGATCCAGTCATTGAACCATATGTTCATGAATCCTCCTGGAGTGAAACCGGGAGTGAAGGTACTCACTGCCCCTGGTGCTCCGCTCTTCTGGAAATTAAGGAAAGTGGCATCAGCTTTGACGCCACCTTCCAAAAGTATTTCAGGCTTACTCCCACCTGGCCTTTGCGCATTGGCAATCACGGCGATCAGAAAACCTATACAAATGGTTAAAATCTTCTTCATCAGTACATTATCTGTGCTATACGGTGTCTGCTTGCAATCTCAAGAACAACTGTGTCTTCGGTTACTGTCTTCATGAACGGATGCCTGAAATGCATATAGTCCTCTATGAGACTATTGACGAATGCAGTGATATCTTCGAAGTTGCACATATCCTCCCTGTACTCAATCGAAAGTTTATTCTTCCAATATGAGACTCCTACCATATTTCTTGTGCCTCTTATGCCTGTCCTTCTGCTTGGGTTTTTCATCATAGGAGGTGGTGGCGCGATATTATCAATTGTAATCACCTTTCCTCTGACCTCAAGCAATCTTTTATTCAGGAACGGCATCCTGTCATATGTCTGCTTCAGCCCATGCATCAGACATACATGATGAAGAGATTCCTCAAATATCACTGTCACTATCTTCATCGCTACTTATTGTTCTTAGTTTCGTCTCCATCTTCAGGAATCTCAATGATTTCCTCATCAACGTCAAGGAATTTCTCGACGAATTTGTCCTCGATCTTCTGATATGAGCCGACTACGGCATCCTCAATCTTCTGGTAAGTTCCTACAACCGTATCTTCAATCTTCTGATATGTACTGACTACGGTGTCCTCGATCTTTGTCTTCTTTGGTTTAAGCGTTGCCATGATTATTTGTTTTAGAATGTATATGCTACTCCAAGTTTCACATTATGCATGTGCTTTCCGTCAAGATGGCCCCAGAATCCAAGTTGGTACTCATATCCTACCTTCAATGAGAATCGTGCGATATCAAGACCTACAGCAGGATTGGCAAATGTTCTTATGCCCTTGTTGGTGATATCAGCAACTGCACCTCCTTTGAGACTTACAAATGGAGAAGCGAGCGTCTTTGTGAAAGAATACTTGATGTCTGCGAATACAGGAACGAAGTAGGAAGCATTCCAGTCTGATTCTGGAGTATATGAATATTCCGGATCGATCACATCATCTGCAACACTTGCCGTTGCAACCTGATTCTTTGTCAGTTCTGCTCCGAATCCTGCACCACCGCCGACATATAGTCCGTTACCGAAGCTGAATCCGTGTGATGAGGTGATTCCCCATACCGACTTGTCTGCCCAAGAGAGTTCAATGTCTGCACGATAGCCTCTGTTGTATCCGACATTGATCATATAAGTCGGCCTCTGAGCCTTTTCTGCAAGTCTCTGCCCCTTCTTAGCCTGACGGTCAATCGACTGTTTTTCCTTTACAATGATTACGAGTGTGTCAGACTCGTTTCTGTTTACTC
>JAGAKH010000073.1 GCA_017625725.1 Bacteroidales bacterium
CTCAACACTGAACATAGGATTCTGAGAAATTACAGGAGAATCCATAAGACCGCTGAGAAGAGCCTTCATTTCCTCAGTACCTACATTAAGTCCTGCCTTCTGAGCATTCTTGACAAAAAGATACTTATCTACAAGAGACTGCCATGCAGCATTTCTGATTGAAATCTGCTGCTGCTCGTTCTGTACTGAAGAACCTGTCATGAGTTCGTTTAATGTCGTGAACTTGTCCACATCTGTCTGAAAGTCCACATAAGAGATTGATTTTCCATCGATTTCACCTACATCATACTTTGAAGACATAGAAGATGAAACCGACTGCAAAGTGCTCGGGTCAATAATGAATGATAACAATGCTACTGCGATGAGCACTGTTATAAGGACGCCGAACTTAACACGGATTGTTTCAAGAACTGCCATTTCTATTTAATTTTAAAATTATCAGCGAAATATATTGGGGTGCGAAGATAGTAATTTTATCCCAATCTGCGTCTATTTTTTTTGTAAAGGACCTATAAAATTGACAGAATCGAGGAAAACCTCAGTACTGTCCTGTACAACAATACCATAACTATTGAATGGTTTGTAGATTATGGAATTTCTTGCCCTCTGATCTGATTCCATTCCATATCCCTGCATGAAACCGTCTGGAGAGTACATTCTGACATAGCAGTGAGTGTAGATCTTTTCGTTTTTCTGATCCCAATAAAGAGTATCAGTCTCCATCACTTCCTGCTTGATAAGATTAGTCACAACTACATCACCATAAGCTTCCCAACTTTCCCTTCCATCAGAAAATTTCAGATGCTTTGCATTATTTGCCTGAATTTCTGTTTCCAGTTTTCCGTCATCTGTATATCCATAGACAAAGAAACCCTTTGGAAACAACTCATATGATAAGGTATCCCTCTCATATCTTTCCATCAATGGAGCTTCTGCCCTCATCTGTATCTTTCCGTTTTCAGTCTGCACGATGAACATATCATCCACAGTCTGAACCGGAGTTTCCTCCAACAGAAGAGCATCCGCCTCGGCAAGGTCACTCTTACATGAATAAACGACGAAAGCAACCGCAGCTGCGGTTGCAATCATCTTGAATATATTGATTGATTTTTTCAATTGACTTATTTCTGAGTCCTTACAGTTGTAGTTGCTCTCAAACCTCCGCAAGAAACATCATAAGACTGGCCATCTGTAAGGTTGAACATGAATGCTTCAGCTGTCTGAGGATAGTATGCACTATACTGTCTGATATAGTCATTTGCTGTTTCTGCAAGAGTCTCATCAGCATTTCTTGCCTTGATCATATAATCAACTGCAACCCAGTACTTTGATCTCTGCTGGATCTCATCTCCTGAGCATGGAAGAGTACCCCAGATTGTTCCCATCAGCATATAAGCCTTTCCTGCGATAGATGAATCAAGTTCTGCTGCCTTTCTTGCTGAATTATAAGCTTCTGTAATATTGCTGTTCTTATAGGAATAAGCAGCAAGTTCATAAAGATATCCTGCATCGGTAGCCGGATCTGAATCCTCTCTGTCAATAGCTTCCTTTATATATTTGACTGCAAGGTCAGACTCATCCCTTGAAGAATGAAGCTTATAAAGGAAGTAAGCTGATGTGTGTGAAGGTTCTGAATTATACATTACTGTAACAGCATTCATAAAAAGATCGTTATCAGTACAATCTTCAGTTACATTCATCATCCTTACGATATTCTTTGCAATCTCTACATTCTGAGGATCAGCCTCAAATCTTGGTGTAAAGAGGGCTATGAGATTATCACAACTTGCCACATGACTCTGAATGAAGAGACTCTCTATATCTTCAACTGTCTTAGCAATCATCTTTCCTTCAGTCTCGTTCTTAGGAGTTACTTCTCCAAGATATTTTATAGCATTTTCATAAGCCTCGATTACCTTCTCCGCATCAAGAAGACCTTCCTTGTAAAGATCGATTGCTGTATTTACATGGAAGAGGAAGTTATTTGCTCTTGTCTTTGAACCGAGTTTTGAAATGATTTCAGAAAGACCTTCATAAAGTTTCACCGGCTCATTCTTATAGTAATTGTAGATATCTGAAGCCTGATTATTAAGTGTATTTACAGAATACTTAGGCCAGAATTCAACTCTCTGACTATAAAGAACCATAAGAGAGTCAATAAGTTTCTCCTTATAAACTGAATTCTTCGCATTCTGCTGGATAAGTCTACGCATAAGTGTAGTTCCATCTGAAAGCATTGTATATCTTGCAGTAGGAGGACAATACTTATATGCCTTTCTCCAGTTAGGAAGAGCAGCATCATAATTCTTCTGCTTGAAATACTCAGTGTAGTAAGAAAGATACTTTATACACTCTGTGCTGTCAGGACCGTATTTTCCCTGAGCTGATGCCTTACTGCCGCAAAGAAGTGCCATTGCAGCTACTGAAATTAACAGTACGATTCGTTTCATGGTGTTTTATGTGTATTTAATATTATTATTCTACTGATACTGTACTTTCCTGAACCATATGTCATGAATATTGAATCCTATGACAAACATAGCATACCTTTCACGTACCATATCCCCTCTCGTACTCGATCTCTGTCCTAAATCGACTCCTAATGATATTCCGTTATAATATCTGAAAACAGGCAGTGTCACACCGAGGGTCAGACCTAAAGAGTTTATATTGTTTCCGTCAAACTTATAATAAGCCTGATCATAGTAGACTCCTGCACGATATGCACATCTTCTTAAATAATATCTGATATCATTACGGTTAGGAACTATCTCGAATCCTAATCTGAATGACTGTGATACTGTTGAAGAAAATCTCTTGTCTCCGCTTACAACCGAAAAACCCTGGGTTCCGTCGAATCCCGAACTTCTCCAGTCAGATCTGATGTAATTGAATTCAGCACTCCACTTTTCTCCTCCCTTGACAGATATTCCTATTCCAAGTTCATCGCCAAACCTGATTCCTGCCCTTGACAAGGTATCTACCCTATGCTGCAAAGTATCGACTACACTAGACTGATTGGCATATTTATAATTTGTAGAATATCCATCCACATTATTTGCCAGACGGTAGGTAGCTCCAACTATCATTGAAACATTTCCACCTAACTTCTGCTCATACTGAAGTCCGAACTTTCCGGTAAGTCCACCCAATGAAATCTCGCTCCCCGTATTATTCGACTTATATGAACTTTCCGAAAATGTAAGGTTGGTAATCTTATCCACATTACCGAAATAATAGATAAGTTCAGCACCTACTGACAATCTTTTCCAGAAAGTAGCTCCAGCACCTAAAAACACCTGATATATACTTCCTGTTCCGTATGAGTTATAATTAATATTACCTGTATTTCCTATTATATCCTGATTGGTTTCAACCTTGGAAAAGTCATAACCTACATCACTGAAAGGTGAAATACCAACCATGAATGCGGAAGATTTCCATATAGGAAAACTCATAACAAAATTATATATATTGAAAGTGTTATTAGCCGATCTGAGATCATTCTGAGCATAAATGGTATTCTTCTGTGCAAGTCCGAAATCAGCCATAAAAGACAGAGAATCCCTTGCAGTCACTGCAGCAGGATTAAGATAATTTATATATCTTCTGTTTCTTGTGGCAATTCCTACTCCACCCATACTCTTGTTAAATGCAGTACCCTGTTTGGATATATCTCCGATACCGTAAATCGAATACGGAGAATATGCACCATAAGCCCCTTCCTGTGCTGACACGGAAAAACTTATGATGAGAAATACTGACAATAGAATTACCCTCTCAATCTTTCTTATCATATTCTAAAGCTATTAAAGCCAACCCCATCAAAACGAGGTTACAAACTACAAAGATGGAGTTTTTCATCCGTTTTGCAAAATAAATTGCATCCCCACCCGTAAAAACAATGATATTTTCCGGATGAATCCTAAGATATCCCTCAATTTCAAATATTATGCCTTTAACAACACCCGAAGTTATTGAAGATGAAAGATCTTTACATTTTTCTTCTGTTTCATCTGTTATATCCAATAAAGGCAGATAACGTGAATACCTGTTTATAGATCTGAATCTAGTACGACAACCTGGTGAAATATATCCTCCCTCGTATAATCCATTTTCATCTATGAAATCTATGGATAATGTAGTACCGAAATCAAATATCGTACATTTCCTACCCTTGAACAGATATCTGGATGCAACTATTGCAGCTGTTCTGTCGGCAGTAATATAATCAGGTATATCATATAAGGCATTTACTGAGTTATCCACTATAATCAATCTTTCACAATTCCCCTTAAGCGTTCCAATATCATTGGTACTTAATTTTCCTGAATTACTCAATACTATTTTCTCGGGTCTCCTCTCTGATATCAAATATATTATATAATCCAGAATCCTTTCTCCCTGATATCTGTAAGTTCTTCCGAGAGTGATACCGTCAGCCCATGCCGCCCTTAATGCGGTATTACCTATATCTATGATTAAATCAGCCACTTTATTCTAATTTATATAAAACTACTGTAACTTTTTCAAAATTTCATAAGCCCTTGAAATACCATCAACATTTCTTGAAAATACTCTGAGCCTGTTATCATTCTGTTTCAATTCAAATAATTTAGGATTCAATGAAACATTCTCAAGTATTCTAGAAAACACATTGGTACGATAATATTGAGATAAAGGATTGGAAATGAAGAAAGCAATCAAGACACCATTCTTAATTATTATCTTTTCAAATCCAAGTCTTTCACCTAACTGCCTTATCCTTACAATATCAAAGAGTCTTTCAAGTTCTTCAGGCATTTTGCCGAACCTGTCTGTAAGTTTTTCCTTAAAGCTATTGATTTCCTTATCTGACTGAAGAGAATCAAGTTCCTTATATATCCTTATCTTTTCAGCAGTCATATCTATATATGTGTCCGGAATCAGGGCAATCTGGTCTGTTTCGATAGTACAATCCACAGTAAATCCTTCGTTTGTACTTCTGGTCACTATACCTGTCTCCATACCAAGTTCTTCCATAGCTTCGGCGAGTATCTTCTGATATGTTTCAAATCCCATATCCGTTATGAATCCGCTCTGCTCGGCACCAAGAAGATTTCCCGCTCCCCTTATATCAAGGTCCTGCATCGCTATATTGAATCCGCTTCCGAGATCTGAAAAAGATTCTATAGCCTTAAGCCTTCTTCTTGCCTCATCGGTGATTGATGTCAGAGGAGGAACTATAAGATAACAGAAAGCCCTTCTGTTAGAGCGTCCTACCCTACCCCTCAACTGATGAAGATCACTTAATCCTATGTTCTGAGCCTGATTGATTATGATCGTATTGGCATTAGGAATGTCAAGACCGTTCTCTATTATGGTAGTACAAAGAAGCATATCATAATCTCCGGCCATGAAATCAAGAATCTTGTTTTCAAGCACTTTTGACTCCATCTGACCATGTGCCATACATATCTTCATATCAGGGACCAGTCTATGAAGGATATCATATACAGATTGAAGTTCTTCTACTCTGTTATGAACGAAAAAAAGCTGTCCTCCCCTATTGAGTTCATAATTTATGATCTTCTTTATTTCATCATGATCAAACAGCATTATTTCCGTCTGGACAGGAATCCTGTTAGGTGGAGGAGTGTTTATTATAGAAAGGTCTCTTGCTCCCAAGAGTGAGAACTGAAGGGTACGAGGTATAGGAGTGGCTGTAAGAGTCAGTGTATCCACAGATGCTTTCAATTGACGGAGCTTCTCCTTGGCTCCTACTCCGAATTTCTGTTCCTCATCGATTATAAGAAGACCTAAATCCTTGAATTCAAATCCTTTACCTATAAGCTTATGTGTACCTATCACTATATCCAATGTTCCAGCCTTCAATCTTTTCTGGATATCGGAAATTTCCTTGGCAGTCCTCAGTCTGCTCACATAATCTATATTACATGGAAGATCGGCAAGCCTTTTCTTAAACGTATTATAATGCTGAAGCGACAGAATTGTAGTAGGAACCAGAACAGCAACCTGCTTACTGTCTGCAACAGCCTTGAAGGCTGCTCTTACAGCCACCTCTGTCTTTCCGAATCCTACATCACCACATACAAGGCGATCCATAGGACAATCATCCTCCATATCCCTTTTCACTGCATATACAGCCTTTTCCTGGTCAGGAGTGTCCTCATACATGAAAGAAGATTCAAGTTCCTGCTGGAGATAAGTATCGGCGGAGAATGCAAATCCTTTGGAACTCTTTCTCTTTGCATAAAGCTGTATAAGATCCTTGGCTATATCCTTTACTTTAGATTTGGTCGAAGACTTAAGGTTCTGCCAGGCCCTTGATCCAAGCTTATGTATCTTAGGAGGTTCTGAATCTTTTGATTTATAACGTGATATCTTATGAAGAGCATGGACGGATACAAAGACCACATCATTATCCTTATATGTAAGCTTTACCACCTCATGCATTCTTCCCTTGTCATCCTTCATTCTGACAAGTCCACCGAATATTCCCACTCCATAGTCTATATGCACTATGTAATCACCTATGGCAAAAGAAGTAAGGTCATTAATGGTAAGCTGCTCGCTCTTATCTACACTTCTTCTTATATTGACACGATGAAATCTGTTGAATATTTCATGATCACTGTAACAGCATACCTTATTCTCATTATCAATGAAACCGTTATGAATATTACAACGTGAAATGAATTCCGGAAGTATTCCCCCGCTTTGATTAAGTATAGACTTGAGTCTGTCAAGCTGGGATTCCTTATCTCCGTATATTCTGACTCTATATCCCTGTTCAAGTCTTGATCTTATATCTTCTGTAAGAAGTTCGAAATTCTTATTGAAGGAAGGTTGAGGAGTAATACTGAATCTTACAGAATCAACATCCTGACGCGACAAAGGTACATCAGTAAATATCCTTCTGAATCCATCAAGTTCATTAAAGAATGTCTTCTCCTTATACATATCAGAAGAATCAAGCCAGATAAGAGTATCTTCAGGAAGAATAGAGCATATAGACACATTTTGCCCCTCACTATCCTCAGATGTTATATCCGGATAGATATCCACCGAATCAGCATTAGCTTTAGACAACTGTGAATTGCAGTCGAATATATTTATAGAATCTATTTCATCTCCAAAGAAGGATATACGGAAAGGATCATTATAGGAGTATGAAAAAATATCAACTATAGCTCCTCTTACAGCAAACTGTCCCGGCTCTGAAACAAAATCCACTCTTTCGAATCCATTTTCAAAAAGAAAAGAAACAAGATCTTCACGACCTATCTCTTCACCCACAGAGAGTTTCAATACAGAATTTCTAATTGATAGAGTATCAGGTATACCCTCTTCAAGTGCCGCCGGGTAGGTGACTATAATCTTCATGCCCGGTCCACCTTCAATGATCTTCCCCACAGCAGAAGTCCTCTGAACCATGAGTGAAGCCTTATAATTGCTTCTTTCAAGACTCTTGCCTGAATCCGGAAGGAAAAACACATTATCACCTTCTATAAGATTATAAAGATCGGCAGCACAATATTCAGCACTATCCTTGTCAGGAAGAATTATTACCTGAATCCCTTCATGAGAATATTCAGAAACCACGAACCATCTTGCAGAGAGAAAAAGACCACTGCAGAATGCTTCGCCGGAATCATTTATATCTTTTTTTAGTTTTTCGACTGAATCGGTACTTATTAACATTTATACGTATTTTTATGTTGATAACCTGTTCAAAACCCTGTTGATATCAATTAAAAACTAAATTGGAAAATCCGGAAAATCCATATATCAGCAAAAATTAAATTCTATTCAAAATAATTCCTATAATTTTTTCAAATAAGTTCAGACCATGTTTTTCAACAGTTATAAACATTATTAAAAAATTTATAATCAATTAATTAAATATGATATCAACATTTCAACAATGATATAATCATCATACATTTATAAAAATATAGACTATATTTGTATATAATTATTTTGTTGACATGAATACGGATTTTAATCCTCACAATTTCAACGAGGGCAAAGATAAAGAATTGGACGGAATAATACGTCCACAGGATCTTCAAGAGTTTACAGGACAAGAGAAAATTGTTTCCAATCTCAAAATTTTCGTTGCAGCTGCAAAAATGAGAGGGGAGTCTCTCGACCATGTTCTTTTTCATGGTCCTCCGGGATTAGGAAAGACTACTCTTGCACATATAATTGCAAATGAACTTGGTGTCAATATGAAGGTCACTTCCGGACCTATTCTCGATAAACCTGGAGATCTGGCCGGACTTCTGACTTCTCTTGAGGAAGGTGATGTGCTATTTATTGATGAAATACACAGGCTTTCTCCTGTTGTAGAAGAGTATCTATACTCGGCTATGGAGGATTTCGTGATCGATATAATGATAGATAAAGGTCCAGGAGCACGTTCCGTACGCATTTCTCTCAATCCTTTCACTCTTGTGGGAGCTACGACAAGAAGCGGTCTGCTGACTTCTCCGCTCAGGGCTCGTTTCGGAATTACCTGTGCCTTGGAATATTATGATACGATGACTCTTGTCAATATAGTAAAGAGAAGTGCAGCTATATTGAAGATAGGCATAGAGCAGGATGCTGCATATGAGATTGCTCTCCGTAGCCGAGGAACTCCTCGAATAGCGAATTCTTTATTAAGAAGGGTAAGGGACTTTGCTCAGGTACTAGGAAACGGAAGTATCGATCTGTCGGTTGCCAGGTATGCACTTGATGCATTGAACATCGACAAGAGGGGATTGGATGCTATAGATAATAAGATACTCAGGACTATAATAACAAAATTCAAGGGAGGACCTGTGGGTGCCAATACTATAGCTACAGCAGTAGGGGAGGATCAGGGAACCCTTGAGGAAGTGTACGAACCTTTCCTTATTAAAGAAGGCTTTATCATAAGGACCCCTCGAGGTAGGGAAGCAACAGAACTTGCTTACCGTCATTTAGGGCTTGACTACAGAAGCTCTGATGAAGGCAGTTTATTTTGCTCGTTTGACGAAAATTGATTAAAATTGTGCCGAAATTTCATTAAACACTATAAAATGGCCGAAAAACTTATTTCTAAGATTCCTGAGGGTCCTTTGTCTGAGAAGTGGACAAAGCACAAATCTCAGATCCGTGTTGTCAGCCCTGGCAACAAAAGGAAACTCGAAGTCATTGTCGTTGGAACCGGACTTGGTGGAGCGTCTGCAGCTGCTTCACTCGGTGAACTCGGTTATAACGTAAAGGTCTTCTGCATCAGTGATTCTCCACGTCGTGCTCACTCTATCGCAGCACAGGGAGGTATCAATGCAGCAAAGAACTACCAGAACGATAATGACTCTATTTATCGTCTTTTTTATGATACCATCAAGGGTGGTGACTACCGTGCACGCGAGGCAAACGTTTACCGTCTTGCCGAGGTCAGCAACAACATCATTGACCAGTGTGTTGCACAGGGTGTTCCTTTCGCAAGGGAATACGGCGGACTTCTCGCCAACCGTTCTTTCGGAGGTGCGCAGGTAAGCCGTACCTTCTATGCAAGAGGACAAACCGGTCAGCAGCTCCTTCTCGGTGCTTATGCGGCTCTGAACCGTCAGATTGCAGCAGGAACTGTAAAGAGTTATCCACGTTATGAGATGCTTGACGTTGTCCTTATCAACGGTGAGGCTAAGGGTATCATTGCCAGGAATCTTGTAACAGGTAAGATTGAAAGATTCGGTGCACATGCAGTTGTAATCGCAACCGGAGGATATGGAAACACATACTTCCTTTCTACAAATGCGATGAATTCAAACGGTTCTGCAGCTTGGCAGTGCTATAAGAAGGGTGCATTCTTTGCAAATCCATGCTTCGCACAGATCCATCCTACATGTATCCCTGTTCATGGTGACCAGCAGTCGAAGCTGACTCTCATGTCTGAGTCTCTCCGTAATGACGGACGTATCTGGGTACCTAAGAAGATGGAAGATGTAAAGGCTCTCCGTGCTGGTACAAAGAAACCTTCTGACATTGCAGAAGAAGACCGCGACTACTATCTCGAGCGTCGTTATCCGGCATTCGGTAACCTTGTTCCACGTGACGTTGCTTCACGTGCTGCCAAGGAGCGTTGCGATGCAGGTTATGGTGTCAATAACACAGGTCTTGCTGTATTCCTTGATTTTAAGACAGCTATCGAGCGTCTTGGTGAGGATGTGATCGCTGCAAGATATGGTAACCTTTTCCAGATGTATGAGAAGATTACTGACGTTAATCCTTATAAGGAGCCGATGATGATCTATCCTGCTATCCACTATACTATGGGTGGTATCTGGGTTGACTATAATCTTCAGACAACTATTCCTGGTCTTTATGCAATAGGTGAGGCTAACTTCTCTGACCATGGTGGAAACCGTCTCGGTGCATCTGCCCTCATGCAGGGTCTTGCTGACGGTTATTTCATCCTTCCTTATACAATCGGAGACTACCTTGCAGGTAAGTTCAAGGAGCCTAAGACAGACACTAACGCTCCTGAGTTTGCAGAGGCTGAAAAGGCTGTCACTGACAAGATCAACAAACTTTTTGCTGTCAAGGGTAAGAGATCTGTCGATTCATATCACAAGGAACTCGGACACATCATGTGGGAGTACGTCGGTATGGCACGAAACGAAGCCGGTCTTAAGAAAGCTATCGAGCTTATCAAGGCTCTCAAGGCTGATTTCTGGAAGAATGTTTTCGTTGCAGGTGATAACGATCAGTTCAACCAGGAACTTGAGAAGGCACTTCGTCTCATTGACTTCTTTGAAATCGGTGAACTCATGGCTCGTGACGCTCTTAATCGTAACGAGTCTTGCGGAGGACACTTCCGTGAAGAAATGCAGACAGAAGAAGGTGAAACCAAGCGTGATGACGAGAACTACATGTACGTAGCTGCATGGGAATACAAGGGAGAGGACGCAGAGCCTGAACTTCATAAGGAAGCTCTTGTATATGAAAATATTAAGATAGCTACCAGAAACTATAAAGACTAATTGACATGGATTTGACATTGAAAGTATGGCGTCAGAAAAACGCCAAGGCACAAGGACATTTTGAGACCTATAAGGTCAAGAATATTTCCGCTGACAGTTCTTTCCTCGAGATGCTCGATATCCTCAATGAACAGCTTATTGCTGAGGGTGTAGATCCGGTAGCTGTCGAGAAGGGTTGCAAGAGCAGCGGTCCTGTATCATTCGATCATGACTGCCGTGAGGGTATCTGCGGTGCATGTTCACTTTATATCAACGGACGTGCACACGGACCAGACGATGAGGTTACAACCTGTCAGCTCCATATGCGTAAATTCAAGGATGGTGACACAATCACTATCGAGCCTTGGAGAGCAAAAGGATTCCCGGTAATAAAGGACCTCGTTGTAGACCGTCAGGCTTATGATAAGATTCTTCAGGCTGGTGGATATGTTTCAGTAAGAACAGGTGGTGTTCCAGATGGTAACGCTATTCCTATTCCTTACGAGAAGGCTGAAGAAAGTATGGACGGTGCTGCATGTATCGGTTGCGGTGCATGTGCAGCAACTTGTAAGAACGGTTCAGCAATGCTTTTCGTAGCAGCTAGAGTAAGCTCGCTTGCACTTCTCCCACAGGGTAAGGTTGAAGGTGCTAAACGTGCAAAGGCTATGATTGCAAAGATGGACGAACTCGGATTCGGTGCATGTACAAACACACGTGCTTGTGAAATGGAGTGTCCTAAGCACATCACAGTTTCGCATATCGCACGTCTTAACCGCGAGTTCCTCTGTGCTAAACTCCAGGATTAATCTCTTGATTCATTATACAGGAAAAGGTGGCCTTATGGTCACCTTTTCTTATATCTTTTATATTGTTTACCAGAGGAAATTATCGAACGGGTAGCGTCCGGCATGGATTTCCGCTACCATCTTATAAAGATCTCCGCGCAGTTTGTCTATACCTATCTTATCTTTTGCTGATATGAATATACATGGAGTATTTTCCTTTGCTATCCAACTGTTCTTAAACTCGTCAAGAGTGTAATTTATCTGCTTTTTAGGCTCCAAAGAGAACTCGTCGTACTCTTCATATCTATAGGCATCAATCTTATTGAAAACGACGAAAATAGGCTTGTTTATGGCCTTTATATCCCTTAATGTTTCCTCTACTACCCTGATATGATCTTCGAAGTTTGGATGTGATATATCAACTACATGCATCAGTATATCGGCTTCCCTTACTTCATCCAGTGTGCTCTTGAATGCTTCCACCAGCTGGTGAGGTAATTTACGTATAAAACCGACTGTATCACTAAGCAGGAACGGTACATTCTCAATAACCACCTTACGGACTGTAGTGTCAAGAGTGGCGAAGAGTTTATTTTCTGCAAACACCTCACTTTTCGCTAGCAGGTTCATCAAGGTACTCTTACCTACGTTAGTGTATCCTACAAGAGATATTCTGACCAAGGAACCCCTGTTTCCTCTTTGTGAGGCCATCTGTCTGTCTACCTTTTTAAGCTGCTCCTTCAGCTTGGAAATCTTGTCCTGGATGATTCGTCGGTCAGTTTCTATCTGAGTCTCACCAGGACCTCTCATACCGATACCTCCTTTCTGTCTCTCAAGGTGTGTCCACATCCTTGTAAGTCTTGGTAGAAGATATTGATACTGAGCAAGTTCAACCTGCATTTTAGCATAAGCTGTCTTAGCTCTCTGAGCGAAAATATCAAGTATAAGATTGGTTCTGTCAAGAATTCTTATATTGAGTTCCCTTTCTATGTTTCTCAACTGAGTAGGGGAGAGTTCATCATCGAAAATAACAACTTCGATTTCATTCTCATCAATATATTCTTTTATTTCCTGTAGTTTACCGCTTCTTATATAAGTTCTCGAGTCCGGTCTGTCAACCTTCTGTATGAATTTCTTAACACCTATTGCACCGGCTGTTTCTGCCAGAAATTCAAGTTCATCAAGATATTCCAGTATTTGTCTTTCGTCATCTCCTTGCTTGATGACACCTACAAATACTGCTTTTTCATTATGCTTTTCTTCTGTAATTTTCGCCATATTGTCTATTCAGAAAAAATAAGACCGATCAAAAATTGGTCGGCCTTATCATTTATCTTTAGTGATTGATTATCTCAACTGGAATATAACAGGGAAGGTATAAGTTACAGGAACCGCACGGTCTCTCTGCTTACCTGGTTTCCACTTCGGAGACATTGAAACTACACGAACAGCCTCTTTATCAAGTGATGGGTCAACACCGCGGAGAACCTTTACCTTAGTTACTGTACCATCTTTCTCTACTGTAAACTGGAGTGTTACTCTACCCTGAACACCGTTTTCCTTTGCTATTTCAGGATAAACAAGTCTTGAGTTCACCCATTTTGAGAACTGGTTTGCATCTCCTCCCTGGAATGAAGGCTTTTCCTCCACGAGCTGGAACGGAATAGCTTCCTCTTCTACAACTTCCTCTTCAACTTCCACATAGTCAATGATTTCTACTCCAAGACTTGAATCATCTTCAAGGTTCATGAACATATCATCATCCACCTTGATTTCATCATGAACGATGTCGATCTGGTCAGAAAGAATAGGAATCTTTGGTGCTGCTGGTGGAGGTGGAGGGGTCTCCTGGGTAATTGGAATAATTTCTTCTTCTGTAATTACCTGAGTTGTGTCTTCGAGAACTGATACTTCAGTTTCTGAACTTGTCCACTCAAGTGCTACCAATGTTATGAGAAGGGATACTACTAATCCTATCTCTACAAACAAGAGCTTCTTGTTCTCCAAGCTAGCTTTTTCTGACTTTTTGATTTCCATATTGAATGACTTTTATATTCCATATTTCCCGGTAAAGTTAGAAATAATAATTTTTATTTCAAACTTTTTATACATTTTGTAGATTTGCAGAAAAATTACGGCATATGATTTCTTACTATTTCGAAGATACTGATTTCATTTTTAAAGCTAAAACAAGAACTAACCGTTGGTTGAAGCTGGTTGCGGAAAGTGAGATCCGAAGGATAGGGGATATTTCAGTCATTTTCTGTTCGGATAACTATATTCTTGATATTAATCAGAGATTTCTTCAACATGATTATTTCACCGATATAATTACATTCGATTATTGTGAGAATGACAGACTTTCCGGAGATCTTTTCATCAGCGTCGATACAGTTCGCGAAAATGCCATTGAGTATGGAAGTGATTTCAATGATGAGTTGAATCGAGTTATTGTCCATGGCATTCTTCATCTTATCGGATATGATGATCATTGTGATGAGGATATTCAGATAATGAGAAGCAAAGAAAATTATTATCTTTCATTGAGGGAGTTGGTATAGCATGCAGAAGACATATGATGTAATAGTAGTTGGAGGTGGTCATGCCGGTTGTGAAGCCGCAATGGCTGCATCAAGAATGGGATCTTCAGTCCTTCTTATATCGATGGATATGAATAAATATGCCCAGATGTCTTGTAATCCAGCAATTGGCGGTATAGCTAAAGGTCAGATAGTCAGGGAGATAGATGCTTTAGGAGGGTATACAGGAATTGTTACTGATGCATCTACGCTTCAATTCAGGATGCTTAATAAGTCAAAAGGTCCTGCTATGTGGAGCCCTCGAGCACAATGTGATAAAATCCTATTTTCCCTATATTGGCGAAAATTGCTTGAAACTGCCTGTAAATTAGACCTTTACCAAGATACAGTGACTTCTTTTCTTTTCACTGGTTCAAAAATTACGGGCGTTTGTACGACTACCGGTGCAATTTTCAATTCTCAGACGGTTATTCTGACTGCCGGAACCTTCTTAAGTGGTCGAATGTTTATTGGAAGGACAATGTTCGAGGGTGGAAGAATCGGTGAACTCCCTTCATTAGGATTGACAGAGCAACTCACTTCTCTTGGAATCCGGACTGCCCGTATGAAGACAGGTACTCCTCCTCGTATTGATATTTCTTCTGTCGACACTTCAAAGTTGCCGATGCAGTTCGGAGATTCTCTACCGGATAAGTTTTCTTACCTTCCTTTTCTGTCTACAGTTCAGAACGGCACCTCGCAGATGCCATGTTATGTGGTCCATACCAATAATGAGGTACATGATATTCTTAAATCCGGTTTTAATGATTCCCCATTGTTTTCCGGATTGATAACAGGAATTGGACCACGATACTGTCCAAGCATAGAGGATAAATTAAGGACTTTTGCCGATAAGAATGAACATCAGCTTTTTCTTGAGCCAGAGGGTAGGGGAACGAATGAGTATTATCTTCAAGGATTTTCTTCTTCTTTACCTTTGAATATTCAGATGGATGCTTTACATGCCATCAAGGGTCTTGAAGATGCCAAAGTATATAGGCCTGCTTATGCAGTTGAATATGATTATTTCGATCCTACTCAGTTGAAACCTACTCTTGAACTGAAGGATATAGAGAATCTTTTCTTTGCCGGTCAGATAAATGGAACAACCGGTTATGAGGAGGCAGCTGCTCAGGGGTTGATTGCTGGTATTAATGCTCATCTTAAGGTTGCGGGAAAGGATCCATTTATTTTGAAGAGAGATCAGGCATATATCGGAGTCCTTATAGACGATCTTATAACAAAAGGAGTTGATGAGCCTTATAGAATGTTCACTTCCCGTGCTGAGTACAGGATTCTTTTGAGACAGGATAATGCTGATATACGTCTAACTCCAATTTCCTATAATATAGGCCTTGCAGATGCTTACAGGTATGATTATACCATGAGAAAATATGATTCAGTCAGTAGAATCAATGATTTTTTTGATGAAGCATCGATTAAGCCTGATTCAGTGAATGATTACTTGTCGACTGTAGGAACTTCTCAGGTTTCCAATAAAAGAAGACTGTCGGATCTATTATCAAGACCGCAGGTAGATATTGATGGATTATTGAAATTAGTTCCACGTGGAACATTTTCTAAATATAATATAAATTTAGAAGATGAATTTAATTCTCCTCTAAATAATGTTTTGTCAGATAATGTTTCATATTCAGATGTATTAAGTTTTGATTCGAAGGGTAAATTATCTGATTTTATTGATGAGAAGTATAGAAAAGGTAATATATCCTTTATTGATGCAGTGTATATTTTGAAATATAATGCCGATCACCCTATATCATTATTGAATAGGGAAGAGTTTGACTCTATCATAGCTGCAGATTATAAAAAGACTATACTTGATTCATCCGAAATAGCAATCAAATATAAGGGATATATTGAGCGAGAGCAGCAGCTTGCAGATAAGATAATGAGGCTTGAGAACCTGTCAATTCCTGAAAATTTTGACTTTGATAGAGTAGAGAGTTTATCTATAGAATGCAGGCAGAAGTTAAAGAAATACTCACCTAGAACAATTGCTCAGGCCTCCAGAATTTCAGGTGTATCTCCGTCTGATATATCAATACTTCTGGTTTATTTTGGTAGATAAAATAAAAAAGTGTTCCACGTGGAACACTTTTTATAATTTCTTTAATGAAAGTTTAATTATTTCTTCAAGAGAAGCATCCGGTTTTTCTTTTAATACACTGTTTACAGCCTTATTTACATTAGCTTTAGTAAATCCGAGCAGTACCAGTGCAGTAACCGCCTCTTCGGTATTTGAGTTGGAATTATTTCCGAATAATGAAGAATTATCGGTTCCACCTCCCTTTATTATCTTGTCTTTAAGTTCAAGAATAAGCCTCTGAGCACTCTTGAGTCCTATTCCTTTAATACTTTTGATCTTATTGATATCTTCTGAAAGGATGGCATGTCTGATTTCATCGGAGCTGAGCGACGACAACATCATCCTTGCTGTTGAGGCTCCTATTCCGGATACACCTATCAAAAGCCTGAACAATTCTCTCTCGTCTTTGTCTGAAAATCCGTAATAGAGTTCCTCATCTTCTCTCAAGTAGTGATGAATATATATTGTCGCGTCTTTCAATTCCCTCAACCTTTCGTATGTCTGCAGAGAAATAAGAGTTCTGTAGCCTATTCCATGACATTCTATTATGGCCTCTGTAGGGGTAAGTTCAACCAGGTTTCCTTTAATGTACTCTATCATTTTGTTTAGTTTGGATTATGTGTAGACTGATTATTTCCGGTCTTGCAAAATTATGATAAAATCCTGTAAAAGAACGATTGTTTTTCCTAAATTTGCAAGTTTAATGGAGATTCTGATAGTATAAGTAATTTATGGATATAAGAGAAATACGCGAAATGTTTCCAGCACTTGACAGAAAGGTGTATGGGAAGGATCTTGTGTATTTTGATAATGCTGCTACCAGCCATAGGGTACAGTCAGTTTTAGATACCTGGAACAGGATTTCCATTGAGTCTAATTCCAATATCCATAGAGCGGTCCATAGGTTGGCAGATGAAGCTACACAGGCTTATGAACTGGCACGTGATTCAGTAAAGACCTTTTTAAATGCAGCTTTCAGGGAGGAAATAGTTTTTACTTCAGGAACGACTTCGGCGGTAAATCTGGTTGCATTCAGCTTCGGAGAGGCTTTTGTTCATGAAGGTGATGAGGTTGTTGTTACGGAAGCGGAGCATCATTCCAATATAGTTCCTTGGCAGTTGATGTGTGAAAGAAAAGGTGCTTTACTTAGGGTTCTGCCTGTCGATGATGACGGATATCTCAAAATGGAAGAGCTTGACGGGCTTCTGACTGAAAGGACAAGAATAGTTGCTGTGACGCATATTTCCAATGTACTTGGAATTGTCAATCCGATAAAGGATATCATTGAAAAGTGTCACGCGAGAAACGTTCCTGTGCTTGTAGATGGTGCTCAGGGAGCAGTGCATTGCAGGGTGGATGTCCAGGACCTGGATTGTGACTTCTATGTATTCTCCGGTCATAAGCTTTATGCTGCTACAGGAACAGGAGTTCTTTATGGAAAGAGAAAATGGCTGGAAGTCATGCCGCCTTATATGGGTGGGGGAGAAATGGTAGGCACTGTAGGATTTGATAAGACCACGTTTGCTCCTCTTCCTTTGAAATTTGAGGCAGGTACTCAGAATTTTGCTTCTGCTGCAACATTAAAACCAGCTATAGATTTTATTAACTTATTGAATGATAATAATTTAATAAAAGAAAACGAATTAATAAAGGATTTTCTTCTGGCAAAACTCATGTCTGATGAAAGGGTAAGACTGTATGGTGTTCCACGAGGAACAGGAGAAGATAAGATTCCTTTGTTTTCGTTTACCGTAAATGGAGTTCATCATGAGGATCTGGCTCTGATTCTTGACAAGATGGGGGTAGCGGTAAGGTCCGGACAAATGTGTGCTGAACCCCTGATGAACAGATTTGATGTGACCGGTATGCTTAGGATTTCTCTTGCTCCTTACAATACAATGGATGAAGCTGAGTATTTTATTAAATGCCTTGATAAGGCTATTAATATGTTGATTTGATCATGACACTTAGAGAAGCTGAAAACGCCGTCATTGAAGAATTTTCGATGTATGACGAGTGGTTGGACAAATATGAATATCTCATTGAGTTAGGAAAGGCTTTAAAGGATTATCCGGAGTCTTCTAAAACAGATGATAGACTTATAAAAGGATGTCAATCAAGGGTTTGGCTTGATTATGAGTTCAGGGATGGAAAAATATGGTTCAATGCTGACAGTGATGCGATAATTACAAAGGGTATAATTTCATTGCTGATAGGAATTTATTCAGAAAGGACTCCTCAGGAAATTCTGTCTTCTGATTTTTCCGTTGTTGAAAAAATAGGATTGAAAGAGAATCTTTCTCCTACCAGGGCCAACGGACTTGTGTCGATGATTGCAAAGATCAGGAATATTGCCGAGTGTAATTTATGAGTATAAGAGATTTTTTAAATAGGAAGTCTGCTGAGATAGCAGAAGAAGAAAAGGAAAGAAAGATGAGATTGGAAAGAGATATAATCATGGCTCTCAGGCAGGTATATGATCCTGAGATTCCTGTAAATATTTACGACCTGGGTCTTATCTACGAGATAAAGGTGGATGAGGATCATAATGTATATATTCAGATGACTCTTACGGCTCCTAACTGTCCGATGGCAGATTATGTGGTGGATCAGGTAAGGAATGCTGTTGAGGATGTTCCGGGAGTTGTCAGTGTAAGGATAGACCTGGTATTTGAACCGGTATGGGACAAGAGCAGAATGTCTGAGGAGGCACTTGTTGAACTTGGACTAGATGAGTGACCGGCATTATGCAGAAGATAAGGTTATACCTGTCTTTAGGGTCTAATTTAGGCGACAGGGAAGAAAATATCAGGAAAGCTTTATCTTTGCTTGATGAAGAATTAAAAACTCCTTATAAGGCTGTTTCTTCATTTATTGAGACAGAGCCCTGGGGGTTTGAATCTGATGATAGATTCATAAATGCGGTTGTTTTATATGAAATTGACCTGCCTGATGATTTTGAACCTGAAGAAGAGGGTCTGAGGATACTCAGGATATGCAAGAAGACGGAACGTATTCTTGGCAGAACTGAAGAACCAGAATATGACGACAGCGGAAACAGACTTTATAAGTCTAGGACAATAGATGTGGATATTCTTCTTTTAGGAGATGAAAGAGTTGATAGTGAAGAACTTACTATTCCTCACAAATTGATGGAGAAGAGAGATTTCGTGATGGTGCCGCTAAGGCAGATAATGAATAGAAATGAATGTTAAATATAAATTGAACTATTATGACACAGGAAGAACTTTTCAAGATTCTCGTAGCTCATTGTAAGGAGTACGGTTTCATTTTCCCTTCAAGTGAGATCTATGATGGTCTCGGTGCCGTTTATGATTATGGCCAGCTCGGATCTGAGCTTAAGAATAATATAAAGAGATATTGGTGGGAGGCTATGACAAGGCTTCATGAGAATATTGTAGGTATTGATTCTGCAATCTTCATGCATCCTAAGATCTGGGAGGCTTCAGGACATGTAGGAGCTTTCAATGACCCTCTGATCGATAATAAGGATTCCAAGAAGAGATATCGTGCAGACGTACTTATCGAGGATTACATCGGAAAGCTGGAGGAGAAGATCGAGAAGGATGTGGAGAAGGGTAAGAAGAAGTTTGCAGATGCTTTCAATGAGGAGCAGTTCAGAGCAACCAATCCAAACGTACTCCGTAATCAGGCTAAGATTGATGCGGTACGTAAAAGGATGGCTGATGCTCTCAATGCAAATGATCTTGCAGAACTCCGTCAGATCATCATTGATTGTGAGATAGCATGTCCTATTTCTGGAACAAAGAACTGGACTGATGTACGTCAGTTCAATCTTATGTTCTCTACTCAGCTTGGAAGTGTTTCAGGAGAGGCTAATGTGATTTATCTGCGTCCGGAGACTGCTCAGGGTATTTTCGTAAATTATCTCAATGTCCAGAAGACAGGACGAATGAAGATTCCTTTCGGTATAGCACAGATAGGAAAGGCTTTCAGAAACGAGATTGTGGCACGTCAGTTCATTTTCCGTATGAGAGAGTTCGAGCAGATGGAAATGCAGTTCTTCATCAAGCCGGGAACAGAACTCGACTGGTTTGCACAGTGGAAGGAAAACCGTATGGCATGGCATAAGGCTCTTGGAATGGGAGATGAGAACTATCGTTTCCACGATCACGACAAGCTTGCACATTATGCAAATGCAGCTACAGACATTGAGTTCCGCTTCCCGTTCGGCTTCAAGGAGCTTGAAGGTATCCACTCACGTACTGATTTCGACCTTGGAAACCATCAGAAGTTCTCTGGTAAGAAAATCCAGTACTTCGATCCTGAACTCGGTGAGAACTATGTACCTTATGTTGTAGAGACTTCGATAGGTGTAGACCGTATGTTCCTTGCAGTTCTTTCTAATTCATATAAGGAGGAGCAGCTTGAAAATGGAGAAAGCCGTGTTGTTCTGAGCATTCCGGCACCGCTGGCACCTGTAAAGGTTGCCGTACTTCCGCTTATCAAGAAAGACGGACTTCCAGAGCTTGCTAGAGAGATAATGGATGAACTCAAGTATGACTTCAACTGTCAGTATGATGAGAAGGATTCTATAGGAAAGAGATATCGTCGTCAGGATGCTATCGGTACACCTTTCTGTGTGACAATTGACCATGATTCATTGAATGACCGTTGTGTTACTATCCGTCATCGTGATTCAATGCAGCAGGAGCGTGTAAAGATTGAGGATCTTCATTCAATAATTTCAAATGAAGTGAACCTCAGCAATATCCTCAAGAAATTGAAGTAACCACTATTAACTACTAAAATTAAATACAATGAAAATTTCAGCATTTTTCGTAGCTATTGCCATGACTGTTCTTACAGTTGCATCATGCGGCGTACTTGGACAGTCATCAACGACAGCTACAACTGCCACAACAGCAGTTTCAGGTTCTACAAGCGGTCAGCAGGCCGGTGCTGCACTTAAGACTCTCTATACTCAGTATAAGACTGATGGAAAGCTTGATGTGACAAATCTTAACAATATCATCAATCTTGCAACTCTTGCAAAGAATGTTGAAGGCCTCAAGGAAATGTCGGACAAAACAGCTTTCTATAAGGATTTTGCTGCAGGACTTATCCTTGGGTCGAATAATCTTGTTACAAACACAACATCAAACACAGTAACCAGTGCTCTTGCAGGACTTGCAAAAAATGTTAATCTTTCAGATTTGGCAGCTGTAACGTCGGGTTCTGTGTCAGATGTGGCGACAAAAGGTACTGAGGTAATTAATAATGCTTCTGATATTGTATCATCTGTTACAAACATCCTGAAAATCTTCAAATAGAGATCATCTCATCTTGGAATAAAGCCAGTCAGCGTCGATTCTTTCGAATCCGTCGGCTGGCTTCATTATTGGATTGCGCTCAAGTATCCCCTTACAGTCCTGATAGACATTCCATGCTACATTTACTCCAAGCATCTGTCCGTCAAAACCGTACATGAATGTTATAAGTCTTTCATTTCCTTCACCTTCTGATTTGTAGAAATGGAAGGATGTTGCCATGAATTCTTCCTTTCTGTCGCTTCCGATGCTTTTCTGCAGCATTTCCATCTTTGTGACGTATTTGCACATTTCCAGAACGGCATCATCAAGACCGGCTTCGTTTACAAGCACCTTTTCCATCAGAGATCCCATATCGTTAACTCTTCTCAGAGTATAACCTCCCATTGCCTTGGTATGCATCGTTATAGCCTTCATCTGAGTTTCTGAAATATCTCCCTCAGGAAGGAGCCATACCATGAGCTTACGTTCCGGATCATGGTAGAGGGTTTCATATCGTGCCAGATTCATCTGTCCACAATGCGGACATTCCCATAGAAAGAGAGATCCGTCCTTTACCTTATCCCTTAGACCGGGATTTTCCGATATGTTTATGCTTTTGAAGATTGTGATCTTGTTTTTCTGTCCACATTTGCTGCATGGAGCAAGAGCTTCACCTGTTATTGCCATTTTACGTATGATATTTTAGAATGAGACATTGAATGCCGGTCCTATGGACCATCTTTTATATTGTATTCCGTATTGATTTATTTCGTCAAGAGCCGATCCACCTTTGTATGAGCATGTCAGTCCTATTGTGCAAGGCCATTCGAATGTCATTATAGCTTCAAGGTCAAGGGTCAGATCCAGTCCTGCCGACCATAATCCGTTTTCATCAAGGAAAGAATAATCAAAGTGAGGCGTCAGATTAAGTCTTTTGACGGCCATTATATTTCCTCCTATCCTTATATCTCCGATATATATAGGAATTGCATAATCTGCTGTGATCCTCACAGGATTGTTTTTCATAAGTGCCACCCACGACGCAATTTCCGGATTATCCGAATAACCTCTTGGAAGAACATTGACAAACGGTTGTCCGATCGGGGATTCTTTAAATAATCTTTTCTGATATGTTGCGGAAATTCTCATGCCATGTTCACGGACTATTCCAGGAATATAGCCATAGCAATAGAGGTATCCCATAGGAGAAAACAAGCTATGACTTTCAATGGAAGCGTTGAATCCGCTCTCAAAGCCGATTCCCCATCTGGGATATATGCATGAACTGGCAGTCGGTCTCATCATGTATCCTCTGACTGATGCACTCAGATAATGCCTGAAATAGTGGTTACCCTTGACATATCCTAAAAATACAGGTGCTGTACCATTGCTTCCGTCTTTTATGTCAAGTCCCATCTTTACGATACTGCTGTTGAACATATCGTTTGTAATCCTATAGTTGAGTTGAGGAATGATGCCTCTGGACCATCCTCCGGAAGAAAGGTTAAATGGGATATATGCCTTTATCTGTCCATTCAGGTAAGGTTTGTCGGTAGGTCTGGAACTGATCATTATACTTGTCTGATCGTTCTTCTGTATTGTCTGCACTCTGAATTCTCTTGAAGCCCTGTCGTTTACATCGAATCGGAATTCAAAGACAGGATAAAGTCCGGAATATATGAATTTAATATGTCCTGAATTTCTCCACCTGCTCTTGTCGTAAGGATCTTTATGTGCTGAATATCCGAATTCTCCCCTTGCTGTGGACAGCCTGTTCTGGAGGATGGCTGATGCACCAAGTGATACGGCCTGCCAGAGATTCTCATAAGACATGTTCATTATGTTGTTTACGCTCAGATATACCGGTGCCCATGTGTGGATATTGAACATGTGCGGAAGCTTTCTGTATCGTTCCGGAGCGGATATTCTTATGTCTGAATCACTTGATACAGTATAGCTGTAACCGTCCTTGAGAGCTGCATTTCTTTCCTGTGCTGTTATTTTTTCTGCAATAGGATAAGAGAATGTTTGACCCCAGTCGGTCTCAATGCTCAGAAGAGAATCTGCCATAGTGCGGAAAACAGGTTTTCCATTCAGTCTTTGTGAAGAATAATAGAGCCATTTCCTGTCATTGCTGTATATGAAGTCGCCACCTCCGTATCTGAGCGATGTCTTTCGATACAATCTTCCTTCATTGATGTCATAATGATAGAATTCATTGCTTCCGGTCATGTCGCATGTAAATTCTATCTGCTCTTCAAATGAACTCAGTTCACTGATCGTTACCGGTTTCGGCGGAAGGACCATTACCCAGCTTCCATAAGAAGAATCATTTATATCTGTCTGTACGCAATAGATTCCGTATCCATTTTCTGAAATGGCACTTGAATATATGATGCTTCCCATCCATGTGTTTTCTACAAGCTGGAGACTGTCAGGTGCAGGAATTTCACGATAAACCTTCTTTGTCTTCAGGTTTATCAGTTCAAGCGATGATCTTCCTTCCGGATAATATCTCGACACTGCGATATTGTCATTTTCATCACATATCGACGGATTATTCAGGAAATGACTGCTGTTTATATCGCGTTTTTTCTTTTCATTCAGGTTCATGTGCCTTATTCCGGCCCTGGTTTTCAGGCTCCACCTCTTATCTGATGTTATTTCACTCCAAAACAGTTCATTATCCTGCTCTGACCAGTGAAGTCCTCCTATATTGCCGGAAAAAGAAGAAACCTTTGTTTCGTTGCCTTCAGAGTCAATTCTGACAAGAGTCGAGGCATCTGCATAACCTTTTTTCACAGCGTATATATCTGAACCGACAGGTACCAATTCCGAATATTCTGTATAATGCTCACTGTCTTTGGTCACCTGTTCAGACGGAATATATGGCTTTCTTTTGTCTGCATTGCCTCTCCATAAAGTAAGCATTGTGTCGCACACTTCCGTAAAGGCATCATTGAACTTCTTTCCGGAGACTTTTTCAGTCTGTCTGAAAATAGACCCGGTATGGAACATGTTGTCAGCGGAATAATGCAATGCATCACTGATGAAATAAGGGGAGTCGTAGAGGTAACGGAAGCCGCCGATGGTCAGATATCCCAGAGCATAATAGGACGGTGCGTAATACTTTTGAGAGGGATATCTCCATCTGAACCAGTTTCGGTTCATTCCATTATCAAGAGAAACCCAGAAATAATTGAGGAAGTCTGCGGAACGTCCTCTTCCTGATGGGGTCAGTGCAGTTTCAGCTATTACTGCATCTCCTTCCATGTTTGCCAGAGAAGCTCCTGGATAAAGAAGGAAGGTGAGTATATTCCAGGATTCACCGATAATGTAATTCAATGGTTTCAAGGCTTTTGTCTGTCCGAACTGCATCTGTGTGACATGTCTTGATTCATGAACAGAAAGCATGGTGCTCCATGGAAGAGGTTCCGGGTCGAATGCGGATGGAATGGTGAAAAGATCCATCCTCTTGGGTGCCCATGCAACCGAGCCGTTGGCATCATTATAACCATGCAGAACTACCGGCATCAGTCTTCCGTCTCCTTGTCCTGTGATGTATCCGGATGTTCTTGAAACAGGTATTTTGTATTTCTCCAGTTTCATTCCATAGATTCTTGCCAGAGAATCAAGTCCTTCAGGATAGATGACCCTGTAACTATCTGTGTCCATAAAATACCATTTCAGCCTTCCGGGATCATCTCCCGTCACATAGTATTGTGCACTACAGACGGCAGGAATCAGCAGGAGGATTATGGCATATAGTATTTTTTTTACAGACATTCGCAATAAGTTGAGGTTCATATTTTAAAAGCTAAGGCAAATCTAATATTTTTTTATATTTTTGTACGATTTTAACTTATATAATAACTTTTATGAATATCGTTCTTCAGATCTTCACCTTGATCGGTGCCCTTGGAATGTTCCTTTACGGAATGACACTCATGAGTGAAGGACTCCAGAAATTTGCCGGAGATAAATTGAGGTCATTCCTTGCTTCAATGACTTCCAATCCTCTTAAACGTGTGCTGACAGGAGTTGGTGTGACCGCTTTGGTTCAGTCTTCTTCCGCTACAACCATCATGGTGGTCAGCTTTGTTAATGCAGGACTTCTTACCTTGGCCAATGCCATAGGTGTAATCATGGGAGCAAACATCGGTACCACTCTTACAGCATGGATCACTGCTTTGGGATTCTCAGTGGACATTTCTGTATTCTCTGTTCCGCTTATGGCCCTAGGCTTTGTTTTGAACACATCCAAGAAACAGAAGAACAAGAGCATAGGAGAGTTCATCGTCGGATTTGCAATCATGTTCCTCGGACTTTCATTCATGAAGTCATCTGCAGGTACATTGCTCAGCAACAAGGATGCGATGCTCACTTTCTTCTCTCATTTCACCGAGTTCGGATTCGGTTCAGATCTGATATTCCTTCTTGCAGGTACTATTCTTACAATAGTTCTTCAGGCATCAAGTGCCACTATGGCAATTACCATGCTCCTTGCAACATCTGGTCTTATTGATTTTGAACTTGCATGTGCAATGGTGCTTGGTGAAAACATCGGTACCACAATCACAGCAAACATGGCTGCGGCAGTAGGTAATACTTCTGCAAAAAGAGCTGCACGTGCTCACACGGTATTCAATGTGTTTGGTGTAATCTGGATGCTGATAATATTCAAGCCGTTCCTCAATCTGGTAGGCATAATAATGGAGACTCTTGGATTTGCCAATCCTATGACAGTCGATTTGACTTCTCCGGGAGCCGACACTGCTCTTCTTTATGGAATTTCAATGCTCCATACACTCTTCAATATCACCAACACTCTCCTCCTCATATGGTTTGTTCCTCAGATCGTGAAGATAGTTCAGTGGATGGTGAAGGAGCCGAAAGGAGAAGGCGAAGTATTCAGACTCAAGTATATTTCCGGTGGTCCTCTCAGTACAGCTGAACTTTCAATAAGCGAAGCTCAGCAGGAGGTAATTCATTTTGCTGAAATATGCCGCAACGGCTTCGGATATGTGCGTCAGGCTATAAATGAGCAGGATCCTGACAAGTTTGATGAAATCAATGAGAAACTCATCAAATATGAGGAAATCACTGACAGGATCGAATATGAAATAGCTTCATATCTTAATGAGGTGTCAAAGAATGAAATCAGTGAAGAAGCTGCCGATAAAATCAAGGCCATGTACAAGATCATCGGAGAGATGGAGTCCCTTGGTGACTCAGGAGAATCGATCGGACGTATCCTCAAGAGAAAGATTGCTCACAACAAGGTATTCGACAAGTCTATACTTGACCGTCTGAACAAGATGATGGATATGGTACAGAAGGGATATGATGTGATGATAGAAAATCTTAGAAATGAGAATCTTTCAGACATATCCAATGCTGAGAATGCCGAGTACAACATCAACGAGTGCAGAAACCATCTCAGGGAAGAGCATATAGTCAATATCGAAAACAACAGCTATAACTATCTTACCGGAGTTTACTACATGGATGTTCTTGCAGAGCTTGAGAAGCTTGGAGACTTCATGATCAATATATCTCAGGCAGCAGCATTCAGAAAATGACCAGAATAAGGCATCTGATGATTCCTGCAGCGGTCATCATGCTTATTGTTGCCGGCTGCAGACAGAAAAAGGAAGAGAAGTTTACTCCTCTTCCTTTTCCTGATGTTATTCCTCCGGCAATGATGGAAGATATGCAAAGCAGGGTAGAATATGCTGCACAGCATTGGTGGGATAAGTTCACATCTCAGGAAAGGGCATATCCTTGTGATTCCGTTCTGGTGTCCGGGGTTGATGTCAATGAACTGGAACAGCAGTTTGCCAATTGGACGAGGATGTTGCAGATGTCTGATTATGACATTGCGGTGAAATCGGTCATCCGTCTCTATGATAAGATAGCCGCATGTGAAAGAAGGGATACGTCTTCGAATGTCTTTGAAACATTGACGGATTTCATGGTCAAATATCTTTATGACCCGAATTCTCCAATGAGAAATGAGGATATTTACGGTCCATTTGTCGAAAAACTGTCGAAGAGTGATCTTGTAGATGATGAGAAGAAGCCGGCTTATGCTTATGATGCCATGATGTGTTCTTTGAACAGGACTGGAACAAAGGCTGCTGATTTCAGGTTCTCCGATAGATATGGAAAGATCCGTAGTCTTTATAGTGTAGATGCTGAGCATGTCCTGCTGTTCTTTAGTAATCCAGGATGTGAAGCATGTATGGACATCATAGAGAAGCTTAAGGCCAATGGCTTGATTTCCCAGATGATATCTTCCGGAAGACTTGCAGTCCTCAATATTTATATTGACGAAGATATAGACTCCTGGAAATCCTATATGCCGATATATCCGGAGGAGTGGTTGAACGGCTTTGATCCGGATTATGTAATAAGGACGGATGTCCTTTATAATGTGAGGGCTATACCATCCCTTTATCTGCTTGATCAGGATAAGACGGTGATTTTCAAGGATGCACCGGATGAAATGGTATTCAATTATCTCATGGAATTGTAAAAACACAAGAAATATGGAACAGACTAGGAAATTATGGGGCAAAAGTGCCTGTGGAAAGGATATTTACCTTTACACATTGAAGAATTCAAGTGGAGCATATGTGCAGCTGTCGAATGTAGGAGCTGGAATCGTTTCTGTTGTTGTGCCTGACAAGGAAGGTAATCTTGCAGATGTAGCATTGGGATATCCTGATCCTATGAGTTATTTCGGTGACGGGCCATGTGCCGGTAAGGTTCCCGGCAGATTTGCCAACCGTATCGCTTCCGGTCGTTTTATTCTTGATGGAAAGGAATATGAACTTCCTATAAACAATGGACCAAACCATCTTCATGGCGGTCCTGAAGGTTTTCAGAACAAGGTATGGGAGTCCAGGGAACATGAAAACGGAGTTGAATTCCTTTATTATTCGGAAGATGGTGAAATGGGTTATCCGGGAGCAGTAAAGGCTATTGCAAGGTATGAGTGGAGCGAGGAAAACGAACTCCGTCTTACGCTTACTGCCGAGTCTGATGCACCGACTGTCATCAATCTTACCAACCACGCATATTTCAACCTCAACGGCGAAGGAAATGGAGATATTCTTGGTCACGTACTTCGTCTTAATGCATCCGAATACCTTCCTACAAGTGATTCTTTGATTCCCGAAGGGGAAAGTGCTCCTGTGGCCGGTACTCCTATGGACTTTATCAACGAGAAGGTGATAGGAGCTGAAATAAAGGCGGATTTTCCGGCTCTTGTATATGGAAAGGGCTATGACAACTGCTGGGTGATTGACGGAGCGGAGCCTGGACAGATTCAGGAAGCAGCAGAACTTTATGCCCCTGAAAGCGGCAGGGTATTGACAGTATACACAACCCAGCCGGGAGTTCAGGTATATACAGGAAACTGGCTTGCAGGCTCACCTGTAGCAAAGTGCGGTAGAAGCTACAATGATTATGATGGTGTGGCAATAGAGTGCCAGAATTTCCCTGACGCACCTAATAAGGAAGAATATCCGTCTCCGGTTTTTCGTCCGGGAGAGGTTTACCAGCAGGCAATCATCTTTGCATTTGGAGTAAAATGAAACAATACTTAGACCTATTACGCCATATCCGTGAAAACGGTACAATGAAGAGTGACCGCACAGGAACAGGCACACAGAGTGTGTTCGGATACCAGATGCGTTTTGACCTCAGCGAAGGATTTCCTCTGCTTACTACGAAGAAAGTTCACCTGAAATCAATTATTCACGAACTTCTGTGGTTTATTGCAGGCGATACAAATATAAAGTATCTGAAGGATAACGGAGTGACCATCTGGGACGAGTGGGCAGATGAGAACGGAGATCTCGGACCAGTATACGGTCATCAATGGCGTAGCTGGCCGACTCCTGACGGAGGTACTATCGATCAGCTTGCCAATGTGGTGAACATGATAAAGAACAATCCGGACTCCCGTAGAATGATAGTTTCTGCATGGAATGTGGCGGAAGTAGAGAAGATGGCCCTGCCTCCTTGTCATTCTCTTTTCCAGTTCTATGTGGCCGACGGAAAACTTTCATGCCAGCTGTATCAGCGTAGTGCCGACGTTTTTCTCGGTGTACCGTTCAATATCGCTTCCTATGCCCTTCTGACAATGATGATTGCTCAGGTATGCGGTCTTCAGCCGGGAGAATTCGTACACACGACAGGAGATACACATATCTACGTAAATCATTTCGAGCAGGTTGCCATCCAGCTGAGCAGAGAACCACGTAGCCTTCCTAAGATGAAGATCAATCCTGATGTAAAGAGCATATTTGACTTCAAATACGAAGATTTTGAACTGATAGATTACGATCCTTATCCTCGTATTCCTGCACCGGTAGCGGTATAGCCGTCGGTCTGACCGGTTCAATCCAAGGGTCATAAAGGAGCTTATTATGGAAAAATGTATTATAGTTGCTATAGCGGACAATAATGCTATAGGTAAGAATAATGCCCTCTTGTGGCACATCTCTGAGGATCTGAAGTTCTTCAAGCGTACAACATCAGGAAGTCCTGTCATCATGGGCCGCAGAACATATGAATCCATCGGCAGGCCATTGCCCAAGAGGTTGAATATAATCATAACCAGAGGCGATGCTGCTCCTGATGGTACCATCCTTGCCCATTCATTGGAGGAGGCCTTTGAAATTGCTGAAAATCATGGTTCAGAGAAGTGTTTCATTATAGGAGGAGGCCAGGTCTATTCGCAGGCTCTTCCTCTGGTTGAAAGGCTTATAGTGACACATGTTCACACCGAAATAGAGGATGCGGACACATATTTCCCTATCATAGATCCGAGCGAATGGACAATTGTCTCACGCTCAGAAATGTTGAAGGACGTGGAGACTGGCTATGATTTTGAATTTATTGAGTATATAAGGAATTAAGTTTTACAGAATGAAAAGAGATAGTTTTGGCAGTCAGATCGGAGCACTTTTGGCAATGGCTGGTTCTGCTGTAGGGTTAGGTAATCTTTGGCGCTTTCCCTACCTTGTCGGAGAAAACGGAGGTGCTGCCTTCATTATCATATATATCATATTGAGTTTTCTCATATGTCTTCCAATTTTTATATCGGAATTCATCATGGGCAGAAGGAGTCAGAAGAATGCTTATGCAACTTTCAAGAATCTTTCTGGAGGTTCGGCGTGGAAATGGGTCGGATTATTCACCATTATCGTGCCTTTGATTGTATTGTCATATTACAGTGTCATCGGAGGATGGTCTATTGATTATCTGCTGAAATCGCTTACTTTCTCATTTTCTGATATGGCTCAACAGAATGCGGCCAACAGCATATTTACCGAACTGGTTACATCCACATGGACACCTTTACTGGCTCATACAGTCTTTCTTCTGGTAACAGCTCTGGTTGTCGTTGTAGGAATCAAGGATGGTATTGAGAAATTCAGCAAAATCATGATGCCGCTTCTCTTTTTCATCGTTCTGGCAATTGCAATATACGTCATAACACTACCAGGGGCAAAAGCCGGTCTGGACTATCTTTTCCGTCCTGATTTTTCAAAAATCGATGCTAAAGCATGTGCTGCAGCCCTTGGTCAGGCTTTTTTCTCCTTGTCTCTGGGATTCGGAACCATCATGACGTATGCCTCATATGTAGATAAAAATGACAATATCATGAAACAGAGCACAGCAACAGCTCTGTCTGACCTTATGTTTGCCCTTATCGCTGGGGTTGCAATCATGCCGGCAGTCTTTGCTTTTGGTCTTGATCCGCAGTCCGGTCCGGGACTTGTCTTTGAAACGCTTCCTTATGTCTTCGGGCAGATGCCTGCCGGAGGACTGGTTGCCATTTTGTTCTTCCTTGCACTCCTTGTTGCCGCTTTGACATCGTCTATTTCCATGCTTGAAGTTGCTGTTGCCTATCTGATGGAAGAAAAGAAATTCTCGCGTGTGTCGGCTTGTGTCGCTCTCTTTATATTCTGCTGGATCATCGGTGCAGTATGTTCGCTATCATTTGGTCCGCTTTCGGGTATTACCATAGGAGGAAACAACATCTTCAACTTCTTAGATACTCTGTCATCGAATGTCCTGATGACCCTGGGAAGCCTGTTTACCGTGATTTTCGTCGGCTGGAGACTTAAAAAGACAGATGTCTACGAAGAATTCACAAACGGAGGAAGCCTTTCTGCCAATGTCAAACTTTTTGGCGTACTCTGGTTCCTTGTACGTTATGTGGCACCGTTGGCCATCATCTTCATCTTCATTTCGGGTCTGATATAAGAAACAGATACCTGCTCCAGAAAGAGCAGGTATCTGTTTCTTTAATGCCGTCTGATCAATATCATTCCTGCAGCAGACAAGAGCATCAGGATGATCAAGGTGATGGAGGATGCAAGTGATATGTTTTCTCCGACCTGATATGAATCCGGTTCAAAACGCATTATAAGTTCTCCTTCCCCTTCCGGAATCATGACTCCGCGAAGAATCCAGTCTGCACGGAAAATATCTACCTCCTGTGCTTGCTCTGTAGGAACATAATGACCTTTTACGACTTTACCGCATGCACCTGCAGGCTCGATCCACGCCTTCCATCCTTTCGGATAATAGACTTCGCTGAATATGGCTGCTCTTTTCCGCTCCGTGCTATAGCTGTATCTCAGTTCGTTAGGAGCATAATAAGTCAGCCGGATTTCATCGACAGACGTAGAATCTGCTATAGGAAAGTCATCCATGGCATCTTTGAAATCCAGCCCGATCACAGCTTCAGAAGTGACATCTGCAGAAGCCAGAAGGCTGATTTCATCATCCGGAGTATCTGCCGGAACGAAAGAATCTACAAACCAGCAGTTTCCCATTGCATAAGGGTTGAATACCGGAGGAAGATTCTCACCAAGGATAACATATTTGCCATTAAGCATGGAAACAACCTTCAGGTATGGGAAATTGTCCTCTACATCCTGTACGGTCGCCGATTCTCCTATCACTTCATACGCAGCCCTTATTTCCTTGGTTATATATCTGTCAATCAAGTCCTGGTAACGCTGAAGCTTCACAGGGCTATATCCTCCGATCGTCTTGTGGTGGTAGCTTGGTATGGCGTCATTGAATGTGTTCACACTCAGGTCGAGCACTCTGAAATCAGGGTCATCATCCTCATGAATCATGGTATCTACAGCCCTTGGCTCATACTGGGAGGAGAAGTCCTTCTTTGTGACGAAATGATCCTTGTTCAAATATCTCTTTCCGATAGGAATGAGGTCTATGCATATAAGCAGTATGATACTTACAGCAATGATATTCATTCGTCCCTTTCTTTGCTCTTCAATCTTGCTCATGTATCCCCAAAGTATGAGAATGAATACGGCACTTATGAGAACGAAAGACCTTATGGCATCCTTTTTCAGAAGCATCTGTCTGTCGGCAGCAAGACTTTCTATGAGAATGTCCGGTTGTCCGTTATCCACAGCTCCGGTGAATGTTCCTGCAATTCCGGGAATAAGCCAGCATGCAAGGCAGAAAGCTCCTGTAAGAGCAAAGGCTATGATTCCTGCCTTTCTGAACTCCTTGAAGTCATATTTTCCTTTTATTATACGGTCCAGGGCATAGAATCCTAGCAGAGGCACCGTAACCTGAAGGACAATAAGAGCCATCGACACCGTCCTGAATTTATTATAGAAAGGAACGTATTCGAACCAAAGTCTTGTAAACCACATGAAGTGGCTTCCCCATGCCAGCAGGACTGCTACAATAGTAGCAGCCAGCATCCACCATCTTTCGCGTCCTTTGCAAAGAAACAGTCCAAGCATGAAAAGGAAGATGGATATGGCTCCGATATACATAGGACCGGCGGTAAAAGGCTGAGGTCCCCAGTACAGCGGCATGTGTTTCAAAGTCTCCCTCAGATTGCCCTGTCCGGCCCTCTTGAGGAGTTTGCCGGTCTCCGAATCCATTTCCAAAGCTCCAGAAGACGCTCCTCCGTTGAAGTTAGGTATCATGAGGTTAGGCATTTCCTCTATTCCATATGACCATGCTGTAGCATAATCCAGATCCAATCCTTTTGAATTATGGTTTACATTGTCAGCTGAAAGTTCCGACCCTCCTCTCATAGTATATGGAGTATATTCATATGTAGGGATCAGCTTATTGGCGTTGGTGGCTATTCCTATGCATCCTATGACAAGCAGGAGTGCTGATGCGGCGAAAAACCTCTTCAGCATATCTCTTTCCTCTTTCTTTACGCAGAGGTGTATCAGCAGAGCGATGGCATAGATGAAAATAACAATTGCAAGATAATAAGTGATCTGAATGTGGTTTGCCTTTATCTGCATGCTTAGAGCCAACGCGAACAGTACTGCTCCCAGAACAGTCTTAGGAAGCCACTTCTTCCACTCTTTTTTCCTGCTTAGTGCAGCCCGGTAAGTGAATATGACTCCGGCAAGGACCCATGGAAAAAAAGCGATTGCCTGCATCTTCGTATTGTGTCCGACCTGGATAATCTGCATGTTATATGAGCAGAAAGCGACAGCTATGGCCCCGGCAACAGCTACAATTCCGTTTATTCCCATTGAAAGCATCAGAAGGAAGCCTCCGACAAGTGCGATGAAAAGATAATTTGCCGGTCTTTTCCCTATCATCAGGAAATTATATATCTTCTGCGTCCAGTCGCCTTCAAACTGACCGATGATGGCTGTTGTCGGCATACCTCCGAACATGGATCCGGTCCATGCGGTACGGTCTTCCGGATTTGCCTTGTTGTGGGAAATAGCCTCCTGTGCCATTCCCTGCCATGCAGAAATATCCGACTGGTTTACGATTTTTCCTCCAAGGATTTCAGGTGTGAATCCATATGAAAGGACAAGAAAGAAGATAATTATACCTGCGTAAGTAAGGATTTTTTTAATCATTGCCTTATCCATAAGTTCTTTCATTTATATTTTTGTCAGGAAATCAGACTGTCAAACAGTTCTGCCATCCGTCTTGTGAGTTCCTTGCGTGAGTAGCGTTTCAAATCCTTTCCGGTTTCCGGTTCTTTTCCCTCTTTGAACTGTAACCAGCATTTTTCTATGTAATCAGATGTTTCCTTTCTGTCTGTCCAGTCAAGAATCACTCCACTTTCTGTCTCCTGAAGAACCTGTGCCATAGCCCCTTCTCTGGTGCCGACTCCTAAGATCGGCTTGCCTGCAGCCATATATTCAAATAGTTTACCGGGAAGTATGGCCTTGGTTTCCGGTTCCTCTCTGATAGGGAGAATGAGGAGCGAGGCATTCTTCTGGAATCTGACCGCAGTCGAATGATTCTGGTATCCGTGATCGTGCAGGAATCCATCCAGTCCTGCCTCGGAAATGGATTCAATAACTTCCTTATCTGTCTTGCCGACCAGAATAAGCCTGAATTTAGACCGGAAGTCTTCATCATTCCTGCATTTATCGGCAAGAGCCTTCCAAAGCTCTACCGGATTACCTTCTTTGGTCAGCAGTCCGGTGTGAGTTACATTGAAATAACCGTCATTTTCAGCCGGGAAGTCAAAGTCACATTCATCGAAGCCGTTTGTGATCAGATGAACGGGAGTGGACGTCATCTCCTGAAAATCCTTTTGTACAAGGGGAGATACCGCAACTATGGCCGTTGCATCGTCAAGTACCTTCTTTTCCAGGACAGCATGTCTTTTTGCAGCAGCCTTACCCAGCATCAGGTGCTTGAAATAAAAGATTTTTGTCCAGGGGTCGCGGAAATCGGCAACCCAGGGTATACCGGTGGCCAGTGACACCTTTCTTGCAATCAGATGCATTGACTGAGGCGGGCCGGTGCTTACAATAATGTCTACGGGATGTTCTTTAAGATATTTTTTCAGAAATCGGACGGATGGTCTTATCCACAGACACCTCGGGTCGGGAATGAAGAAATTACCCCTGATCCACATGGAGGCCTTTTTCATGAAGCCATTTCCGGATTTCTTCTTTCCGTTTTCTTGAGCGGGGCCTTTCTTCTGACCTGTGAACATTCTCCAGATTCCATAAGGCTCCAGAATCCTTTTCTTCAGGACCTCTGCTTCTTTGGGAATCTCTTCTTCAAGAGAATGATCTATGGAGGCCAATTCAGGGTTCTCCGGTGTGTATATTACCGGCTGCCAGCCCTGCATAGGCAGATATTTGGCAAATTTCACCCATCTCTGCACTCCGGAACCTCCTGTCGGCGGCCAGTAATATGTTATGACTAGAACCCTTTTCATCCTATAGCATATCTTCAACCTGCAAATATACAAGATTCCTCTGAATATTATTCTGAATTTAGTTTCGCTGCATATTATCGAAGGAACCGATATAATTTGTAAATTTGCATTAAATCATAATTCATATGTCAGAAAAGAAACCTACCGAAACACCTATGATGAAGCAGTTCTTCGCAGTCAAGGCAGAACATCCCGAGGCTGTGCTTCTTTTCAGGTGCGGTGATTTTTATGAAACATACGGAGACGATGCGCTTATTGCAAGCAAGGTACTTGGCATTGTCTTGACAAAGAGATCAAGCGCTGTTCCGGGAGCGATTCCTATGGCCGGATTTCCGTATCATTCCATCGAGACCTACCTTCCGAGACTGGTACGTGCAGGATATAAGGTTGCTGTCTGTGATCAGCTGGAAGACCCTAAATTGACTAAAAAGATAGTAAAGAGAGGCGTTACCGAACTTGTGACGCCGGGAGTGGCATTCAATGAGCAGCTTCTCGAACAGAAAGAACATAATTATATTGCTGGTCTCACCTTTTTCAAGGACCGCTGCGGTGCTGCATTTCTGGATGTGTCCACCGGCTCGTTTCAGGTGGCGGAAGGTTCTGCGGATTACATAGGAACACTGCTCAGTTCATTCTCTCCAAAGGAACTTCTCGTTCAGAGAGGAACAGAAAGGGGAGTCAGGGAACGCTATGGAGACCATTATTACATTTCAACCCTCGATGAGTGGGCATTTGTGTATGAGAGTTCTGTAGAAAGGTTGAAGAAGCAGTTAAGGGTTGATTCCCTGAAAGGATTTGCCATAGATACATTTCCTCTTGGCGTGACGTCTGCCGGTGCTCTTCTTGTATATCTGGAACAGACTCAGCACGTAGGCTTGACCAATATATGTTCTGTTTCCCGCATTGATGAAGGAAGTTTCGTGTGGATGGACCGCTTTACGTTCAGAAATCTGGAAATCTTTGCATCTGCGGCTGGAAAAGAAGGGACTTCGCTCGTTGAGGTCATTGACAGGTGTGCCTCCCCTATGGGGGCCAGAATGTTGCGCACATGGCTTTCTATGCCGGTCATGGACCTTCAGGAGCTGGAAGACCGGTATGACATAGTCGGTCATTTTGTTAATGATCAGGATGGATTGAAATCAATCCAGTCAATGATAGGCGACATCGGGGACCTTGAAAGAATCATATCACGTGCTGCAGCCGGCAAGATAATGCCAAGGGAAGTGATGCAGCTCAAGAGAGGCCTCGGCCAGACAGGCCCTATAATAAAGCTATGCAAAGGCAGGGGAGTCGAAGCTCTTGACGCTCTTGTCGCAAAAATGGACGATTGTGCAGAACTTCTTGATTATCTGGAAAGAACCATGCATCCGGAGACCGCTTCCCAGCTTGGCAAGGGCGACGTCATAGCTTCCGGTGTAAGCGAGGAACTGGATGAATTGAGAAAGATAGCCCGCCACGGAAAGGATTATCTCCTTGAGCTCCAGCAACGCGAGATAGAAAGAACCGGCATATCTTCTCTTAAGATAGGTTTCAACAATGTATTCGGCTATTATCTGGAAGTAAGAAACACCTATAAGGACAGCGTCCCTCAGGAATGGATCAGAAAACAGACTCTTGTCAATGCCGAACGGTATATTACAGAGGAACTTAAGGAATATGAACAGAAGATTCTCGGTGCTGAAGAAAGAATATATGTCCTTGAGTCTCAGATCTATGCAGAACTGGTATCCAGGATTCAGGCCAGCATTTCAATGATTCAGAACAACTGCCGTATAATTTCTCGACTTGATGTTCTTTCAGGATTTGCGGATCTTGCTGTCACTAACCGTTACTGTCGTCCAGAAATGAATGACGGAAAGAGGATTGATATAAAGCAGGGACGTCATCCTGTTATCGAGACCTTGATGCCGGCAGGAGAGGAGTTCGTGCCGAATGATATCGTTCTGGACAATGCCGGCCAGCAGATAATAATTCTTACCGGACCGAATATGGCCGGTAAATCTGCTCTCCTGCGTCAGACAGCCCTTATTGTTCTGATGGCTCAGATAGGCAGCTATGTTCCGGCGGATGCAGCGAAAATCGGATACTGTGACAAGATTTTCACAAGAGTGGGAGCTTCTGATAACATTTCAAGAGGAGAATCGACCTTCATGGTGGAAATGCTGGAGACCTCAATGATTCTGCATAATCTTTCTTCCCGTTCGCTTGTACTTCTTGATGAAATCGGACGAGGAACCTCCACTTACGACGGAATGTCCATTGCAAGGGCTATAGTGGAATATATCCATGAATATGGAGACGGGGCCAAGACCTTGTTTGCTACGCATTATCATGAATTGAACGACCTTGAAGAAATCTACCCGCGAGTAAAGAATTTCCATATAGCGGTCAAGGAAGTCGGTAAGAATGTCATCTTCCTCAGGAAACTTCTCGAGGGAGGTGTTGCACATAGTTTCGGTATACATGTGGCCAGGTTGGCGGGAATGCCGCGTCAGGTTCTGGAGTCTGCACAGAAGACTTTGGCATCATTGGAAAAAGGGCAGCCTAAAAAACATACCATAAAACCTCATAATGTCAGGGAAGGTCGGGTTGAAAGTGACGGTTCGTTGCAGCTGTCTTTCTTCCAGCTGGAGGATCCTTTGCTGTCTTCTCTGAAGGAAGAGCTTGAAAGAGCAGACCTTAATAACATGACCCCTCTTCAGGCCTTCGATCTGTTGAGGAATATGAAGGATCAGTTAGGAATTTAACCACACATAATATGTATAACTATTTGTGTATTTACAAAAAATGTAATACATTTGTAGTTAAATATATTTTTATAGATGAATATACCATTTAACCCTAGTGAAATAGCTTCTGATGCGTTATTTGCAGGAAGAGAGAAAGAGGTCGCGATCTTGACTGAAAATATTTTGTCTGGAAAAAATACCATTATTTTATCTCATTTAAAGGAAGGAAAATCTTCTCTATTTGCAAGGGCAGTCAGTTTGTCGTCGGACAGGGATGTCAATCTTAAAGTGTGCAGAATCTCATCTGCGGACATTACCTCTGAGGCTGATTTCTGCAGAGTTCTGGTGCAGCAGATACTTGTTTCTCTTTCGGCGGGAGTGGAGGAGTCCATGGGTTTTCTTAACAGGTGTTTCCCTTCGTCAGATCCGAGGATTGTGGTCGGTAATGACGGAGCTCTTCGTTTGGAAACAGACTTTTCCCGTTGCACACAGGCTCAATTGTTCAGGGCTTTTGATATAGTTGCATCTTATGTAGAGGAAAAAGGCGTGAAATTATGTCTTGTAGTGGAAGATATCCAGCAGATTCTTCAATTCAACGACCCGGTTGAATTCTACAGACACTTTTCTTCATCAGTAAGAAAATCACGCAATATGTTCTATTGCCTTTTCGGAAGTTCGGTTTTCAGGATGCATGAATTCTTGAAAGGGGCGTCGAGGTCTTTTAAACTGCATGACTCTGTCATTACCCTTCAACAGTTGAAGGTTTCGGATTTCGGCACCCGGCTCTCGGATATTTTTGCTGCATCCGGAAAGTATCTGGACCCGGACAATTCAACTTATCTTGCAGGTCTGGCTGCTGCCCATCCTTATTATGTGAATCTTCTTGCCCGACAGGCCTGGCTTATGACCAGTGTTGTCTGCACACGCGAAATAATCTCCCAGGCCTTCGAATCCTTGCTTGATGTGATGTCTCTTTCTTTTCAGAAGTATCTGCAGACAATGACCGAGCAGCAGATATGTTATCTCAGGGCTATCATCTCTGGAGAGACATCTGTAAGTTCGGCGGCCGTTCTTAATCGATTCGGGATAACATCGGCAACTTCTGCATCAAGATCCAAAGCAAGTCTTCTTGCATGTGATTTCATTCATTATTCTGATGGGAGGATACGTGTGACAGATCCTCTTATGGAAAAATGGCTTAATAGACGCTTTTCAATCGGCAGATAACCACTAACCAATAATCAACACAAAATTATCATGAAAAAGACAGCATTAGCAATTTCCCTTATCGCCCTTTCGATGTCTGCTGCGGATGCCCAGTCATTTTACACAGATGCGGTAAATTCAGAAATGCTCAGATCGGCCGACCAGCACGGCAGGAACCGTAAGGAAATCATTATCCCTCAGGTAAATGGCCTTAATGTGTACAAGGCAGACCTTCACACTCATTCCATTTTTTCAGACGGATCGGTACTTCCTGATCTCAGGGTGTCTGAGGCCTGGGTTGACGGTCTTGATGTAATGGCTGTAACCGAACACATCGAATACCGTCCGCATGAATCAAAGTTCCTTGAGTATTTTTCAGAATACACAAATCCAGAGGCGACCAAAGATATTACAATTCAGAAGGTGGATCTGAACCAGTCGGTAAGAGAGGCTCAGAAGGCAGCCGAACGGTATGGCCTTACCATCATTCCTGGAACAGAAATCACACGTAGCGGTACTTGGGTGGGACATTTCAATGCCCTTTTCACAACAGACAACAATACTATATATGCAGAGGATCATCTGCAGGCTATCCGTAATGCAAAGGCTCAGGGAGCACTGGTCATGCATAATCACCCTGGTTGGACCAGGAAGAACATAGATTTCACAGAGACAGAGAAGGCAGCATACGCAGAAGGCCTGATCGACGGAGTAGAGGTCATGAACTCCAATGAAATCTATCCGGGAATAATCGACAGGGTCAGGGAGTACGGCCAGTTCATAGCTGCCAATACAGATGTACATGGCACCACTGCTCTTGACTATCTTCTTGACGGAACTCCACGTCCGATGACATTGATCTTTGCTAAGGACCAGAGTCTCGACTCAATCAAGGAAGCTCTCGTAAATGATCTTACTCTTGCGTACGGTTACGGAATCCTTTGCGGATCTGAGCAGCTTCTTTCTGATCTTTTCAAGGCATGTGTAAGCCTCAGGGTCATCAGACAGGGAGCAGAGGGTAAAGGTGCATCACTGATGCTTACAAATAATTCTTCTATTCCGTTCCGACTTTCGAGAAACGGAGGAAATCCTTTCTATCTTGATCCGTTCACGACGATAAGCATCACCGGCGATGCAGGATCTGACACTGTTAAGGTCAAGGTTGTGAACATGTTCTGTTCAAAGGACGTAAACCCGGAAATTGTACTTTCTTTTTAGTCTCTTTATAGATTAAATCATTACCTTTGCACGACAAATCGAAAACACACATAAAAATAAATTTAATAAACAATAATCATGAAATTACCTTTTGCAGAATCTTGGAAGATCAAGATGGTTGAGCCCCTCCGTATGAGTACTCGCGAGGAGCGCGAACAGTGGATCAAGGAAGCTGACTATAATCTTTTCCAGCTGAAGTCGGATCAGGTTTATATTGACTGTCTTACAGACTCAGGAACCGGTGCGATGAGCGACCGTCAGTGGGCAGCAATGATGATGGGTGATGAGAGCTATGCAGGATCAGCATCATTTTTCCAGCTTAAGGATACCATTACAAAGATTACAGGATTTGAGTATGTGATACCTACTCACCAGGGTCGTGCTGCTGAGAATGTCCTTTTCAGCCACCTTGTGACAGCCGGTGCCATTGTTCCTGGTAACTCTCATTTCGACACAACCAAGGGACATATCGAAAGCCGTAAGGCTTTTGCAGTTGACTGCACAGTTGACGAAGCAAAGGATACTCAGCTTGAAGTTCCTTTCAAGGGAAATGTAGATCCTAAGAAACTTGAAAAGGTCCTTGCAGAAAATGCCGACAAGGTTCCTTTCATCATTGTAACCATTACGAACAATACTGCCGGAGGACAGCCTGTATCAATGCAGAATCTTCGCGAAGTACGTGCAATTGCCGATAAGTATGGCAAGCGTGTGATCTTCGACTCGGCACGTTTTGTTGAGAACTCATATTTCATCCGCACACGTGAAGAGGGCTACGCAGACAAGTCAATCAAGGAAATCTGCAAGGAAATGTTCTCATATGCAGACGGTATGACAATGTCTTCAAAGAAGGACGGTCTTGTCAATATGGGAGGTTTCATCGCAACACGCCACGAAGACTGGTATGAAGGAGCAAAGAAGTTCTGTATTCCATTTGAAGGCTTCCTTACATATGGAGGTATGAACGGCCGTGATATGGCTGCCCTTGCAGTTGGTCTTGATGAGAACACTGAGCTTGAGACAATCGAGACACGTATCCGTCAGGTACAGTATCTTGCAGCAAAGCTCGATGAGTATGGCATTCCTTATCAGCGTCCTGTCGGCGGACACGCAATCTTTGTTGATGCAGACAGGGTTCTTGACCAGGTTCCAAAGGAAGAGTTCCCGGCTCAGACACTTGCAATCGAACTTTATATCGAGGCTGGTGTACGTGGATGTGAGATCGGATATATCCTTGCAGACCGCGATCCTGTGACAAGAGAGAACCGTTTCGGTGGCCTTGACCTGCTTCGTCTCTGTATCGCACGCCGTGTATACACCAACAACCACATGGACGTGATTGCAGCTGCTCTCAAGAACGTTTATGATCGTCGTCATGAAATCACCCGCGGTGTGAAGATTGTTTGGGAGACCGAACTCATGCGACACTTCACTGTAAAACTTGAAAGACTTTAATAATCTGCACAGATTCATCTATATGCCCGCTGTCCCTTAGGATAGCGGGCTTTTCGTTCATATATTTTGTATTATTTGTAAAAATGTTTTTAATTTGCAATTTAATAGGTTATTAAATAAGCAGATTAATTACTCGCAACTAAAACCAAAACCAAATGAACAAGAATAATAATTATACCAATCTTTTCCGTAAAGAGGATTGGTTATCCGTGTGGATCGGTGTCATTATCATTGCATTAGGAGCGACAGCCGTACTTACCGGATGGTTCGATTTCTCCGCATTGAGTTTTAAGACCTGGACGGTAGGAGAGTCACTGTCTGAGAAGGATGCAGCAAAAGTGATACCTCTTGCTGAACAGTTATGTTCATGGGCTTTCTGGGGAAAATGTCTTCGTACCGTGCTTGTACTGGGAACTCTTTTCGGAGTCGGTGTCAAGCTTCAGGGAGAAAAGCTCAGTAAGTTCATTCCAGCTTTTCTCATGTTGTTTGTGATAGCTGTCATCGTACGTATGGTCAGTGCGGAGTTTACTTTGAAGCGTTATCTTGAATGGGCTTTCTGGGCACTTCTCATAGGACTTCTCATTGCCAACACTGTAGGTGTTCCGAAATGGCTCAAGCCTGCAATCAGAACGGAGTTCTATATCAAGACTGGTCTTGTAGTCTTCGGATTTTCTGTCCTCTTCTCCAATATCGCAAAGTTCGGTCTTTATGGCCTCGGTATCGCATGGGGAGTGACTCCAATCGTGATCCTCTTTATGTGGTGGTTCGGAAACAAGGTGCTTAAGATAACCAACAAGCCTTTGCTTATAACTGTAGCCTCAGCAACTTCCGTATGTGGAACTTCGGCTGCAATTGCAACAGGAGCGGCTTCCGGAGCAAAGAAGGAGGATCTTTCTGTAGCCATATCCGTTTCCATCATCTTCACCATTCTGATGATGGTCTTTGAACCGATGATCATAGAATGGGTCGGCCTTGGCCAGATTATGGGTGGAGCACTGATCGGAGGTACAATAGACTCAACCGGTGCCGTTGTCCTTGCAGGAAGCGTTCTCGGACCGGAAGCGGAGCAGGTCGCTTCTCTTGTGAAGATGATCCAGAACATTCTGATAGGTTTCATTGCCTTTTTCGTTGCAATATTCTTTGCCAGAAAGGTGGATAAGAACGGAAAGTCAGAGGTCGGAGCTTCAGAGATCTGGCACCGTTTCCCTAAGTTCATCCTTGGTTTCATAGTAGCCTCGATCGTTGCATCCATCATATTCGTTCCTGCTTTCGGTGCGGAGCAGACAGGTGCGATAAACAAGGTGCTTGGACAATATAAGGACTGGGCATTCGTGCTGGCGTTCACATCTATCGGTCTTGACACCAATTTCAAGCAGCTTGCGAAGAGCATGCAGGGTGGAAAGGTTCTGTGGCTTTACATTGTAGGTCAGACCTTCAATATCATCCTTACTTTCGCGGTTGTATGGCTTCTTCTTTCGGGCAAGATATTCCCTCAGCCTGACATTAAGACCTTTACCGACAAGGAAGAAAAGATAAAGGCGAAGAAGGAAGCATCTGTGACTCCAGCTCAGCCGGCACCGGCAGAAGCGACAGCAGACTTTGTGGCAGCGGAAGCGGCCGGAAATCAGGAACAGAAATAATACGTTTATGAAGATAAACGGAAAGATGATATATTGGACAGTCACAGCTATCATGGTTGTGGCTGTCCTTGCTGTTGCTATATATATAATGGTAAACAGGCTGGGACTTGTCGAGGGGTACGATTTCGGAGGCGGAGCCTATTACTATGTCGATATCCCCGGATTTGATGATATTGTTAAGGAGGATGCGTTCATTACTTCTGTTCCTGTCTGGGTTCATGCCGTCCTGTTCATCGTATGGGGGTGGCTTATGTGGCGTCTGTGGCTGTGGATAGACCGTAAGACAAGATAATTTGCATTGAACGAGGCGATTGTTTATATTTGTCTGTATTTGAATGTATATGGACAGAAATCAGAACATAGAGAAACGAATCTTATGGGTTGCTGAACGCCTTTTTCTTGAAAAAGGTTTCAGCGGAACCTCCACTACGGAGATTGCCAAAGCCGTGGGCTGCAATCAGGCATTGATACATTATTATTTCAGAACGAAGGAAAAATTGTTCTGGGATGTGTTCTCACCTAAGGTAGAACAGGTTGTGGAGTGTCTGGATGCTCCTTTGGATGAGAACATAGGTTTCTTTGACAGGGTCCGTAACATCATAGACTTCTATTTCGGTATGCTTGAACTCGATGAAAGATTGGCTCCTTTCATCGTCAACGAGCTTATCATGCATCCGGCAAGATGGGAGAAATTCAGAGAAAGGTATCTGCAGAGCGAAAGCAGAAGCAGTGCATTCAACAGGTTTGAGCTTATGGTAGAAGAGGAGTCCGCGAAAGGGACCATAAGAAACGTCCTCCCTATAGATATTCTCCTTAATGTGATGTCTCTGTGCATCTCGACATTTATAATGGCTCCTATGGGATATGCTCGTGGTGAGTGTGACTCAAGTACCAGAAAAGAGTATCTGACTCATAGAAAGCAGGATGTTACCGAGTTGATCATCAATGGATTGATGCCACCCCGGCAATAATACCGCCAATATAGGCGATCAGATCCTTCGGATCTATTTCAAGCTGAAGACCGCGTACTCCGGCACTTACATATATGGTTTCAAAATCAATGGCCGTAGAGTGAACGAAAGTCGGGAATTTCTTCTTCATGCCTATAGGGGAACAGCCCCCTCTTATGTAACCTGTAGTCGATAACAGGTCCTTCATAGCTATCATTTCCACTTTCTTGTTGCCTGAGACCTTTGCTAGTGCCTTCAGGTCCACTTCACAGTTTCCCGGAATTACGCAGACAAGATGTCCGTTCCGGTCTCCCCACAGCACCAGTGTCTTGAACACTCTTTCTATATTCTGACCCAGACTTTCGGCAACATGATATGCTGCAAGGTCGTTTTCATCAAATTCATACGGAATCAGCCGATATTGTATGCCTGCTTTATCCAGAAGTCTGGCGACATTGGTTTTTTCTATCTTTTTCCCCATGCGACAATCAATTTTAGCAAAACGAGGTTAAATATACCTAAAATCGCTATATTTGGAAGGCTTAACTTAAGTTAAAATGAGAAATCTTTTTGTTTACGCCATAATCCTGCTGTCTCTGTTTTGCCAGGAAGTCCGGGCAGAGACAGACTCGCTTTATGTCACTGAAACCAAAGAGATGCTTGACACCATATCCCCGTCCTTTGTTGTAGAATCCAGACGCAGGCTGGAGAAAGATACTCAGACTGGTCTGATGAGGCTTGATGCATCTAAATTCAAACAGAGTTTTGTCTTCATTGGTTCTCCGGATGTGATAAAGATAATTCAGATGCTGCCAGGAGTGGCATCTGGAACAGAACTTATGTCCGGACTATATGTCCATGGGGGAACAGGCTCGGATAATCTGTTTCTTCTTGACGGCGTTCCGTTGTATCAGGTCAGTCATCTCGCTGGAATGTTTTCTTCCTTCAATACTGAGATAACAGAGAATCTCGACTTTTATAAAAGCGGTTTCCCAGCCAGATACGGTGGCCGTCTGTCTTCTGTTGTGGATGTCACCACAAAAGTCGGAAACATGAACGAATACCATGGAACACTATCCATAGGTGCTATCGATGGCAACATCCAGATAGAAGGTCCGATCATAAAAGGAAGGACATCCTTCAATGTCGCACTTCGACGCACATGGATGGATCTTATAACCACACCGATCTTCAGACTTATAAACATGTATTCCGGAAATGACTTTCATGTTATGTCTGCCTATGCATTCTGGGATGGCAATGCTGGAGTCGACCATATAATAAATGACAGAAACACCCTTTCATTCAGGTTTTATATGGGTCGGGACTGGATGGAAATGGATCTGTTTGATAAAGAGAATAAGGAGGACAGTGAGAGTATGCTGATTGACATGGACACCGATTGGGGAAATATTCTCACGTCATTGAAGTGGAGCAGCCGGCTGACTGATTCGATGACCTCAAAAATACTTTTATACCATTCCAACAACAGTTCTACGGTAACTACGCAGCTTGGTATGGATGAATATAAGGAAAGTTTCAAATTTGAAGCTTCCGACCTGGCAAGGGTAAACGATCTCGGACTGAAGGCTGATTTCGACTGGACGCCAATCCCGTCAAACAGAGTCAGATTCGGAGGCTCTTTTCAGTATCATTTCTTTAATCCGGAGCGGTACGACAGGATGATTTCTAATATTCCGGAACTGCAAGATTTTACTTTAGGAACGACGGACAAAGCTGATTACTATGGCTATGAGCCTGCAGTCTATATTGAAGACGAAATCAGAATATCCGACTGGTTTGATGTGAATGCGGGTTTCAGATATGCTCTGTTCGGTGTTCCAGGCAAGGTATATCATGCCTTTGAACCGAGGCTGTCTCTCAGATTAAGTTTTGCCGATTGGGGTAGCCTGAGGGCATCATATACGGAAATGAATCAGTTTATGCACCAGGTATCTACTGCATATATGGATATGCCGACCAATTCATGGATGCCAGTGACGGCAACAAGAGCCCCCATGTGCTCCCATCAGCTTGCCGGAGGCATCTATACTCAGTTTTCCAAAGGAATTACATTCAATCTCGAGGCTTATTTCAAAAGCATGGACAATATTCTGGAATACACCGGCATGAATGCCCTTTATCCCCCTCTTACGCAATGGGAATCGGCCTTTTCCAGCGGTCACGGGCGTTCCTATGGTCTGGAGGCAGAACTATCTTGGAAAACAAAAAATATAGATCTGTCCGCATATTACACCCTTTCCAAAACAGAGCGACTGTTCAAGGATATATATCCTTCGTGGTATCCGGACAGGAATGACAACCGTCATAAAATATCCTTGATGGCAAGCTATAAGCCTAATCAAAAGATAGACATCTATGCGGCATGGAACTGGCATAGCGGCAGCAGATTTACAGCTTACAGCCATACTGTAATCCATTATCCGCAATTTTATCCGAACTATGCCGTTCCCGAGCAAACATATTACTATTCTTCACCAAATAATGTAAGAATGCCGTCCTATCATCGTCTGGATCTAGGGGTAAACTTTAGAAAAAAGACATATAGCGGCTATGAAAGCATCTGGAACATAAGTATTTACAATGCTTATTGCAGAATGAATCCATTCCTTTTGATAGATGCATCTTTCAATAAAGATGGCGTCTTTCAGGGCACTGCAGTAGGAATAGTACCGATAATACCATCTTTCAGCTATACATTCAGATTCTGATAATATGAAGCGGATATACATATTTATACTATCTCTTCTGGCCATCTCATGTGAGATGATTTTTGATATTGAGTATGAGAACGGTAAAAACCGTTTTCTGATAGCCTGTGTCCCTTCTGCCGGAGATGAAAAGGTGGAAATCCATCTTTCTCTTGCCAGATCGGTAAGTGCTCCGGTTGAAGAGCCCTTGCGTCCTGAAGACATTGACCTCAGACTGTTTGCTGATGGGAAGAGTATTCCGGTAAAGTATGACCGGACAAATGGTCCTCAGTTTTATTATATCTCTGAATTTCCTATAAGAGCCGGTCAGGACATCAGAATCGAGGCTCGGGCGGACAACTATGAAACTGCGTATTCGGAAATAGAGGTGCCGCAACCTCCTGTTTTGGCATCGGATATAATGGTAGAGAACATACTGTTAACGTCAGACCCCTTATATGGTACCTGCGAAGTGTCTTTCATAGACAATCCGGAGACAGAAGATATCTATGGTCTGATGTTATGGAGGACAAAAACCTCTTCTGCCGATGTGCCGTCCCTTCACACGCCATGTGCCATAGACCTGAATGTCGATAGTTTTGTCTTTCCGGATAAGTATGAGGTAGACCTGAATGTCGGCCAGATGATATTCTGGAAGGAAAGTGCATCCAGTCAGGAGCAAACAATCAAATTGGATATCATTACTTTGGAATCAAGCGCAAAAGGGGACCCTTTCATCTACAGGCCCGTTATATACAGGCTGTCACCGGAGCTTTACAGATACTGCAAGGGCCAATGGGATATGAGGAATAATTTTGTTTCTACTTCCGGATTTTCGCCTGCAACCTTTGCCTATACCAACATAGTGGGAGGAATAGGAATATTAGGAGCCATGAGTCCTGTTACAGGACCATGGTTTAATATAGGTTTTTAAATAAGGTCGGCTTTTCCTTTGCAGTTGCTTAGTCCCCCACATGTACCCAGTCGACCTGCATCCATCCGCTGTCATTCTTTGGTGTATGTCGGTTACAGAATAGGCCGAATTTTGCTCCGATCCATTTGCCTGGCTTGGCAATGAAGGAGAATCCATCGGAAAGGTCTGTCCATTTCCTTCCGTCCAGGCTGTAGCTGAATGATGCCGTCATGTCCGGTACATTGCCCTTTCTCTCTCTTGGTCTTACCTGCATCCTGATGAAGATATCGGTTTCCATATAATCCAGAGGCTTTACAGGAGGGACAGTCTTAGACATATACTTATTTGAATATGGGGTTTCCAGAGCTTTGGATTCAAGTCTGTGTTCCGCCATGACCTTTTCAGCCGAACCTTTCAAGGCATTTTCACACACTACATACTGGAGTACCACACCGTCTTTGGTGTAGGTAAGTCTGATGGCAGCATAGTCCTGTCCCATAAGGACGAAACCACAGGATTCACTCTTCTCCTTCAGTTGTGGATTTGGGATAAACTTCAGCTTTGCCTTGACTGTAAATTCGTCTGCAGGCGTTTTCTGCAATAAGAGATTCGGAGAGTCACTGAGGTTCTTCCATTCCTCCGACTGTTGAACTGAATAAAGTCTGAGGGCACCCAATCCGTTGGTCATATCTTCCTTTGCTGCAGAATCGACATAATACCAGTAAGGGGATAGAACACCGTTCCATTGCCACTGAAGCCCCAGTTCTCTTTCTGTGAAGCTGTCGCTTGTAGCGGGCTGGAATGTTCCGGAAGACTTAAGGTCCGGTTTCCTGTATTTCATCACTGGTTCTCCCACTCCGTCAGCGTCGGAATCCATGCCTATTACAGGCCAACCGTCTTCATTCCAACTCATCGGCTGCAGATGTACAACCCTTCCATAGGCGTCCTTGTCCTGGAAATGCATGAACCAATGCTCTCCCTTTCCCGTCTCTATCCATGCTCCCTGATGAGGTCCGTTTACCGGAGAATTACCTTGTGCCATGACAACCTTTTCCTCATAAGGCCCCCAGGGACTTTCTGACCTCAGCACTACCTGCCATCCTGTAGGAACGCCTCCAGCTGGAGAGAATATGTAATATTTCCCCTCTCTTTTGTAGAATTTGGTACCTTCTATGGTAGGCTGCGTCTCATGTCCGTCATACACAATACGGCTTGGTCCGGTCAGCCTGCATCCGTCTTCGGACATCGGTGCAACAAACAGCACGCTTTTCAATCCGGCCCGGCTGCCGGCACAACCGTGAGAGAGGTATGCCTTTCCATCCTCATCCCAAAGCGGACAAGGATCGATGTATCCCTTGGCTTTTACTACCCACACCGGATCAGACCATTTCCCCTTGGGATCTGAGGTCTTTACCATGAAGATGCCCCTGTCCGGATCTCCGCAATAAATGTAGAATTCCCCGTTATGGAATCTGATGGCAGGAGCCCAGACTCCGTTTCCGTGCTGGGGAGTTGTCTGCCATAGGTCGTTTTCTGCTCCATCCATCCAGTTGGGTCCCGGATAGTCTGTCAGGGCAGCGCCGATGATTTTCCAGTTGACAAGATCAGTTGAATGAAGGATCTGTAGGCCGGGAAAACATGCAAATGAAGAGGATGTCATATAGAAATCATCCCCCACGCGGCATACATCCGGATCGGAGTAGTCGGCATTGATAACCGGGTTGATGTAGTGGGTACCTTTATCCGGGTTCCAGCTTTCAGAGGGTATCTGAGCCTGTACGGAACTTACTGCAGTTGCAAGAAGGATGGAAGAACAAGCAATTCTTACGGTGTGATTCATCTTATTGTAATCTAATTTCCGTAAAGTTAACAAATCCTCTTAAATATGTGTAAAATTCTATATCTTCTATCTTTAATTCATTTTTGGCACGCACTTTGTAAAAGTATAGTCACGGTTAGTTTAGTTGTTAATAATAGGGTTATGGTTTCATCCGGCTGGTCGATCTGAAGGTCAGCCGGATGTTTTTATTATCTTTGGCTTTATTTTGGTAATAAATCTGAGGTAAGTGAATTTAATCTAAATATTATGGATAAGGGTAAAGTATTCAGCGGGCTGGCTATAATGATCGGCCTTGTTGTCTTGGGCTTGATGATGCCTAAGGCGGTGGAGAAGTATCGTTCTTATGACAGGGTAGTGAACGTCAAGGGCTTATGTGAAAAAGAAGTCATGGCGGATAAGGTCATATGGCCTTTGGTATATAAGGTCATGTCCAATGATATCCAGTCCATCTATGACCAGACTGATGCCAGCAATGGCCTGATTATGGATTTTCTCACGGATGGGGGAATCTCTGAAAAGGAAATAACGGTTTCTGTTCCGTCCATTTCAGATAAGCTTGCAAACGAATACGGAGACAATAACAGAGCCTTCCGTTATATAGCGAAGAATGTGATAACGGTATGTACTGATGATGTTGATGCTGTCTTGAGACTTATGTCAAAGCAGTCAGAACTCCTGAAGAAAGGAATTGTTACCTCAGAAAACAGTTGGGAGAATCCGGTGGAATTCAAATATGAAGGCCTTAATGACATAAAGCCTCAGATGATAGAGGAAGCGACGAAGAACGCCCGTGAAGCGGCAGAAAAATTTGCAAAGGATTCCGACAGCAGTCTGGGTAAGATCAAGAATGCAAACCAGGGGACATTCACGATAGAGAACAGGGACAGCAACACCCCTTATATAAAAAGAATACGTGTCGTGACATCTGTTACCTATTATCTGAACAACTGATATGATTCTGGCATAGCCTTTGCGATATGCTAAGGTGCGGTTAGTTTAGTTGTTAATAATAGGGTTATGGTTTCATCCGGCTGGTCGATCTGAAGACCAGCCGGATTCTTTTATTGCACAGGTATCGTTTCGCTTACAGGAGAAATACCGTTGATGTTGAATGCTTCTACCTGAACATAATATTCCTGGCCGGCGCAGAGACATCTCAGGTCGAGTTCTGTGGCATCATAAAGAAGCCATGAATTATAAAGCTTGTCCGGTGCTATTCCCCATCTTACATTATATCCCTGACTTCCGGCGGATGCCTTCCAGCTCAGATGCATGTTCTTGCCGTCAGCAGATCTTTGGGCCGAAAGCCCCTCAACGGCGTCAGGAGCTTCTCCATAGCCTTTTCCAAATACTCTTATATCCGAAATTGCAAGATATGGAGCCGAAACCTTGATGTTTCTATATCTTATATATCTTACGCTTTGAGGCTTTTCAAGCTGGATATATGCATTTGGAGCATCTTTTTCCGATTTGCTTCTGTCTTCCAGAATCGTCCAGTCTTTTCCGTCGAGGGAGCCTTCCAATACGTATTTCTGGCAGAGACCCTCAGGTCTGCCGTAAAGCATGGTCTCATGATCAAAATAATTGACCTGAATGGCATATACGTCTGCAGTTTCCTCAAGATCTATGCAGATCCACTGTGAGTCATCATTGCTTTCTGCGAGCCAGTAGGTCTTGCAGTTTTCATCCGTAAGGTTTCCCGGTTTGAAATCAGGGGATGTTTCCGGCCTGTTTTCCTCTGTAAATCCTTCTGCCTTCTTGGCCGAGCCCTCCGCAAATGAAGATGCAGTGACCGGCTTTCCGTATGAAAGCAGCATCCATCCGGTAAAGGCCCCTTTCTTGCCCTTCTGTGAAGGAGCGAAGTGCGGGTAGTCTGCGTACTCGTTGTCGCAATACATTATTCCGTCTTTATCGAAGAAGGTCGGAAGGAGGCATATCCTTCTTTCCCAGTTCACGATTGCTGAAAGAGACATCGTCGCGAAATGCCAATAGTTTCCGTCAGTGTCAAGCACTGTACTTCCGTGTCCGGCTCCGTTCATGAATCCGCCCGGCTTGTATGAAACAGGATTATGAGGCTGGTATGTGTACGGACCCATAGGGCTGTCCGCGGTGTATACGCCGTCTCCGTAAACGTTGAATTCGGTTCCGGGTGCGGCATACTGCATATAATACTTGCCGTTATGCTTTGTCATCCATGTTCCTTCTATATATGCCTTTATGTTTCTGTCCGAGTGGTTCTCTCCGAAACGTTCCCAACCATGGGCAGTGCTGTCTGTGTTGAAAAGTTCGAATGTCTCTCCCTCGATAAGGAAACGGTCTCTCATGTTCAGTTTCTTTCCCCTGACAGGGTAGAAATTTGATGAACCCCAGAACATATATGCCTGCCCGTCATCATCAATGAAAAGATCCGGGTCCTGAAGGTCATGCAGAATTGCCGGCTCTGCCTTCCAGAGTCCGGCTTTCGGATTGTCGGAGTACATGATGCTCATCGAGCCGGATGGATCACCGGTAACGTAAAGGAGGGAATCCTTGTAATTATGGGCTGCGGGTGCATTGCATCCTTGAGGATACCATGTGCTTTTAGGTTCGATGAAGTTCCAGTTGACAAGGTCTGTGGAGTGCCAGTATCCAAGGGATCTTGTCACGAACATATAATATTCTCCGCGGAATTCCACCACAGCCGGATCGGCTCCGGAACGGTAGGACAGATTCCTGTCAGAGTTGTATATCATGTAGGTGTAGTCTATGTCAAGGGGATTGCAATATGTTGTCTTGATGTCCTCTGTGCTGTTGCAAGAAATGAACAGTGTCAGTGCGGCAGTAAGGAATAAGAGTCTTTTCATAAGATTATGGTTGTTATGTTATTCTTCTATGCTGAATTCAAGGTTGATCAGTTTCCGTTTAAGATCCTTTCCAAGTGCGTATTCACCAAAATCGGTCGCCTTGTCCTTAAGAATGCTGGCAAGGCATAGGTCATCTCCTTTGAATATTGTGCTTTCCGCCTTTTTCCTGATGTCGAGAATTCTGTCAATAGTCTCCTTCGGGACCACGAGATGACAAGGGATCAGTGCCGGAAGGGGGTTCAGTCCGATGGCATGTGCTACAGCACGGACGCCGGCCCTGTTGTCGCATAATTCCGCGAAATCACTGTAACTGATAAGCCTTGTTTCTGCAGCAGGATCGGTAGGATGGGTCAGCTCCCACAGCTTTTTCCACACCTTTTTCTGGAAATCGGTCCCGAACAGCATCATATCATCCCATGATACTTCCTGACAAAGCTTCCACACATCTTCAAAACAGACGGTATTGGCTGTGATCTCTTCAATGGATACTCTTGTGGATTGGGCCAGATGGGTGGATATGGCTGCCAGCCTTCTGTAATCTGTGGATGTCGCTGCAATCTTTCCGTCAATACGGACAATGATCCATTTCCGGTCTGTATGGTCGGTTCCCATAATATCTATGTTTTTCTCAACTTTCAAATATACATAAAGTTATCAACAACTCAAAGTGTTGAAAAACAATATTTTTGTTGATAAATAAAAAATAATTCGTATATTTGCAGCCCCCAAATTATGGGGTAATGAACATAAATAATTTATTTACAAACATTTATGCCTACAATTCAACAATTAGTTCGCAAAGGACGCGAGGTTATCGTCGAGAAGAGCAAATCTCGCGCGTTGGATGCTTGTCCTCAGAGAAGAGGCGTATGCGTACGTGTGTA
>JAGAKH010000074.1 GCA_017625725.1 Bacteroidales bacterium
GATCTTCTCGATGTACTCGTCAAGACCTACGTAGTCTGCACAAGCCTCCTTAGCTTCGTTCTCCTTGTCAGGAGTACAAAGAACGAGTACTCTGGTGGTCTTACCTGTTCCGTGAGGAAGAGTTACGACGCCACGAACCATCTGGTTTGCCTTACGAGGGTCAACACCGAGGTTTACATGAAGCTCTACTGATGCATCAAACTTTGTATAAGTGATCTCCTTAACGAGCTCACAAGCCTCAGCAAGCTTATACTCCTTAGCTGCATCGTACTTTGCGATTACAGCCTTCTGATTTTTTGTAAGTTTACCCATTTTGCCTGTGAATTTTAGAGTTCAGGAAATTCTCCTTCTACTTTGATACCCATGCTTCTTGCGGTACCAGCAACCATAGTCATCGCTGACTTGAGTGTGAAGCAGTTCATGTCAGGCATCTTAGTCTCAGCGATAGCCTTTACCTGCTCCCATGTTACTGTACCTACTTTCTTTCTGTTTGGCTCAGCAGATCCTGTAGAAATCTTTGCAGCCTCTTTGAGCTGTACTGCTACAGGCGGCTGCTTAACCTCGAATGAGAAAGACTTGTCGCTGTAGACAGTGATCACTACCGGCAATACCTTACCTGCGCTTTCCTGCGTACGGGCATTGAACTGCTTGCAGAAATCCATGATGTTCAGACCCTTCGATCCGAGGGCTGGTCCTACTGGAGGAGATGGATTGGCTGCGCCACCTTTAATCTGGAGTTTAATGAATCCAGCAATTTCCTTTGCCATAATTTTTGATTATTCTTTAGTTACTTGCGTAAAGTTGAGTTCCAAAATTGTCTTTCTGCCGAAGATCATGACCATAACCTTGAGCTTGCTCCTGTCCTCGACGATTTCCTCGACTGTACCATCGAATCCGTCGAAAGGTCCGTCGGTAATCTTGACTGCGTCTCCCACTTTGTAGTCAACTACAGTCTCGGCCTCGGTAGTAGCCTGCTCGTCCTGTTCTCCCAGAATCCTGCGTACTTCATCCTCTCTGATAGGAACAGGAAGCTTTTCCTGTGTCTTGCCCACGTCGCGCTTCTCTGTGAGGAAGCCGGACATATGAGGGATTTCATTTCGGATGATGTGCTGCAGCTCTCCTGTGAGTTCAGCCTCTATAAGCACATAACCAGGGTAGAAAAGGCGCTCTGTGCAGATACGCTTTCCATCTCTGATCTTGTAGACTTTTTCGGTTGGAACGAGGACCTGAGATACCAGATCCTGGAGGCTACGTCTTTCGATCTCTTTCTCGAGATACTCTTTTGCTTTTTTCTCTTTTCCGCCTGCTGCTCTCAGCACATACCATTTTTTACTGCTCTCGCTCATAAATACGGTAGTTTTACAGTGTGTAGATTGCTGACATCAGATGCTGAAAACAGAAGTCCATAGCGAAAATCACAATTGCGAAAATCACAGAAGCCACCATCACAACGATAGCAGAGTTCTGCAATTTATCCCAAGCCGGCCAAGAAACTTTCTTAGTCAGTTCAGCATAGGACTCTTTCAGATAGTTAATAAACCTTCTCATCTTTACATTTAATGGATCTTGCAGATTGGAAGCGGTTGCAAGATCTGTTAAACATTACCAAATCGTAACCTTTGATATTTTCTGGCAGGGGATCCAGGATTCGAACCCAGACTAACGGTTTTGGAGACCGCTGTACTACCCTTATACTAATCCCCTAAAAAAGTGGGTGTTCTTTTCAGGACACCCACCTGATATTTTGGACTGTAATTAGTCGATAAGCTTAGTTACCTGACCAGCACCTACTGTACGTCCACCCTCGCGGATAGCGAACTGGAGACCCTCGTTGATAGCTGTAGGGTAGATGAGCTCAACAGTGATAGTAACGTTATCACCTGGCATTACCATCTCTACGCCCTCTGGAAGAGAAATCTCACCAGTGATGTCGAGTGTACGGATGAAGAACTGTGGACGATAGTGGTTGTGGAATGGAGTATGACGACCACCCTCGTCTTTCTTCAGTACGTAGATCTCTGCCTGGAACTTTCTGAAAGGCTTGATCTGACCTGGCTTTGCAAGTACCTGACCTCTCTTGATTTCCTTCTTGTCGATACCACGGAGAAGGAGACCAACGTTGTCACCAGCCTCACCCTGATCGA
>JAGAKH010000075.1 GCA_017625725.1 Bacteroidales bacterium
ATTGGGAATATCTCCTGGAACACCTGATAGAGACCTTCATTACGTCTGTTCTCTGGAGTTGTGTCGAGCTGGAAGAAATCCTGGAATGATTTCAACTGTACCTCGAGAAGATCCGGATATTCGAGGAGAATTTTTGATGATGCGAATGAAATTCGCTGATTGTTAGTCTTTTTTGACATCTTTCAGCCTTTGATATAGAGAAAAACTTTATTACGACAAAAAGGTTTAGGGCCGATTTGGCCCTAAACCTGACTTTTTTCCCATCTTAGGGGAAGGGGATGAAGTTATTTAATCTCAACTTCTGCTCCTGCCTCTTCGAGGGCTGCCTTAAGAGCTTCAGCCTCTGCCTTAGAAACTTTCTCCTTAACGGCTACTGGTGCCTTGTCTACGATCTCCTTAGACTCCTTGAGTCCGAGACCAGTTGACTCCTTAACAGCCTTTACAACACCAAGCTTAGCCTGGCCAGCTGAAACAAGGATTACATCGAACTCAGTCTGCTCAGCTTCAGCTGCTGCTGCTGGACCTGCTGCTGCAACTACTGTTGCTGCTGCTGGCTCGATTCCGTACTCTTCCTTAAGGATCTGTGCAAGCTCCTGTACGTCTTTTACAGTAAGGTTTACCAACTCTTCTGCAAGTGCTTTAATGTCTGCCATAATTGTATTTATTTAAATTGTTTCTGTTTCTGTAATTATTCTGCTGCCGCCTCTTCGTTCTTCTCGTCATCCTTGTGCTCAAGAGCAGAAAGAACGTTGCGGATAGGTGACTGGAGGAGTCCGATGATGTCTCCGATGAGCTCCTCACGAGACTTGATGCCATAAAGTGCATCGAGTTTGTCCTCGCCGATGAATGCAGGCCACTCCTGGATGAATGCACCCTTGAGAACAGGCTTCTCGTTTCCTTTCTCCTTGAAGCTCTTGATAACCTTTGCAGGAGCGTTAGGAGCCTCTGTGAAGAGGATTGCTGTAGGACCTGCGAGAACAGGAATGAGGTTCTTTGCCTCCTCATTCTCACCCTGCTCAAGAACCTTAGTGAGAAGTGTATTCTTTACAACAACAAGTTTAACACCTGCCTCAAAGCATGCCTTGCGGAGCTGATGAGTCTTACCGGCGTTAAGTCCAGCGATGTCAGCTATGTAGAAGTTAGGAGTCTCCTCCAACTGTGCTGCAATCGCATTAATAATATCGAGTTTTTCTTCTTTTCTCATAACGATTAATTTTTACAGCACTGTTATTATTCTACTGATTTAAGGTCTACGTGGATACCTGGGCTCATTGTTGAACATACTGAAACGGCCTTCATATATGTTCCCTTGAGAGTCTGAGGCTTCAGCTTGATGATTGCAGAAAGGAGCTCCTTGGCATTCTCATAAATCTGAGTAGCGTTGAATGAAACCTTTCCGATAGCTGCGTGTACGATACCGGTCTTGTCAACCTTGAAATCGATCTTACCTGCCTTGACTTCCTTTACAGCTTTTCCGATTTCCATCGTTACAGTACCTGTCTTAGGGTTTGGCATGAGTCCTCTTGGACCGAGGATACGACCGATGATACCGACCTTAGCCATTACTGATGGTGTACAGATGATGACATCAACGTCAGTCCATCCACCTTTGATCTTCTCGATGTACTCGTCGAGTCCTACGTAGTCAGCACCAGCCTCTTTTGCCTCATTCTCCTTGTCTGGAGTACAGAGCACGAGGACACGTGTAGTCTTACCTGTTCCGTGTGGGAGGGTAACGACACCACGAACCATCTGGTTAGCCTTACGTGGGTCAACGCCGAGGTTTACGTGAAGCTCTACTGATGCATCAAATTTGGTGTAGGTGATCTCCTTGACGAGTTCACATGCCTCAGCAAGCTTATACTCCTTGGCAGCATCGTACTTTGCGATGGCAGCCTTCTGATTTTTAGTAAGTTTACCCATTGTGCGTGTGAATTTTAGAGTTCAGGAAATTCTCCTTCTACCTTGATACCCATGCTTCTTGCGGTACCAGCAACCATAGTCATCGCTGAC
>JAGAKH010000076.1 GCA_017625725.1 Bacteroidales bacterium
TATTTTTGCTCATTTCCTCCGAAATTCACTTTTCCACGGTGTTCGGAGGAATTTTTATTTCCTCTTACTAAGATACAAAATATTTATCATATTGACAATCAATTGATTATATTTTTAAGCATATTTCGCGACTGGCCCTATTCTAACAGTGTGGTGATTTCCATTGTTTATCCCGAGTATTTTATGATTGTACCCCTGCGGGTATAAATCTTTATGTTTTGATGCTGATTGTACCCGTTAGGGTATAGATTTGATTGAAAACTATGAAAAAATCAAAATCTGAGTGACTTTTTCATAGTTTTCGATAACATTTGACTGAAATCCTATCCATGTTTTCTCCCTACCTTTTTCGTGGAACTGACGATTTTAACCTACTTTTTTAGGCTTTCTCCCTACCTTTTATTTGCTACTGTCAAGAATTTGCAATTTGCAAATCGCAAATCTTGTGTGTATTCTCCGGAAAGTCAATGAGTTATGATAGATATTTCACATAATCCGGCTTGTTTTAGGATGTAAATTTCACATTATCCGCCCGATTTTAGGCTGAATTTTCACATTTTCCGGATTTCTCGTATGCTTTATGCGAAAAATCCTGCCCGGGATAGAGCAGGATTATTGGCTGAATTATGCTTGTTCTGTCATTTCCTGTTTCAGTAGTTCATAGATATATGACGGACTCTGCACATACAAGTCACCCTCTGAATCCAGGAGTTGCTGATATACTTTGGAGTTATATACGACTTTCAAGGCATCAGTAAGGCCTATGCTTGAATCAATCACGAGGAATTCAGTCAGTTTATCTACGATCCTATTAATGAGGAATTCTTTCTGATTTTGTGCTATCATAATCTTTTGAGATAATTAAGCGATTTCTCTGTACCAAAGAAGAACTGGCTATTCAACTCCTTGTATGTGAGCTCGCGACTAAGGTCATCAATTGTCAAAGTTCCTTCTTCATAACGTCCGAGGAGATATGCGACTCCATCATTTGCTATCGGACCGATTACGACGTCGTAGTCATGAGAAAAATTCAAATCACGATTGCGATTCTTGAATATGAACTCTGCCCATTCCTTACATGGATTGTCAAACTTAAGTACCTTCAGTTCTCCATTTTGCAGGAACTCTTCGTTGAATTCATATTCCTGAATGATAGGATAGCCTCCGAAGAGCTTTGCTTTCTTTGCCGCTAATTGTTCTGCTTGAGAGCGAATGTCTGTTAGGTAAAAGCCCTGGCCGAAGTCTTTGTATTTGTGGGATTTCTCAAGATTGATGCTCTCGAAATCTACGTTTGTACCGTGGTAAAGTATCATCTCAGGGTCCCTCCATTATTAAGACAGCATACGATAAGATCATCGACAGCGTCATCTAGTGACTGAAGATGCTCGATCTCATAGAACTCCACAAGGAAATGTATGCCCTTGAAGTTATACAAGTATTCAAAGGCGGTCTGAACAGAAAGCCTGAACCGCTTTGCAAACGCCCTGATGCAGGCATTTATATATGGAATTTGATACTTGCTACCCATAAGTGATTCCCATTAAATTGTTATGTTACGGCAATACGAATACCATAACACAACAAAGATATAATAAATTTGTTAATGTAGCGGTTATAAATTGTAGATATAATAAAATGCCCCACCTATTTGAGCATTATGAAGAGGCTTGGCGGGGACGAACACTGCAAAGGTGAGAAAAATTTTTGAAATATACATGAAAAGCCCGCAGCGGAATGAACCGTTGCGGGCCTTGTCAATAAGATTCGGCGGTTAGAACGCCTTGAGGATTACCCCAGCTTCACAGTAGCGAGCATCTCGCCTGACTTCTCTCCGGTCTTGGTATTTACGTAGAAATACTTCAAGAAGACCTTTGGTGCAGCTTCAGTTACTGCTCCATGGACGGCCTCGTAGTCGTCCTTGAGGTTGATCATGGCGTCAACGACTTCTCGAGCTGCGCCAATCTGAACGGCCTTGCTGTATGCACGGCTGATACCGTTTGACTGAGGAGCAGATGCCTGGATGATGAGTCTGAGGTCAGCCACATTCTCAGGCATGTCGGTGAGCTGGAAGTTGAATGCATCTGCAGAGAGGTCAAGGTCTGCCTCAGCAGGAGCATCTACACCAACGAGGGTTGGAGGGGTTGCGAGAGCTGCTCCACCGGTCTGGACGATCCAGTAGTTCAACCTGGTGTACAGGTTGGCTCCTGTGATCTTCGACGCGGTTCCGAGAACTGACTTACCTGCCTGAGTCTGCGCGAGGGCATTCCACGCGAGAATCTGTGCGTTGGTAAGGTTCTTCCAGCTCTGGGTGAGCTGCTTGAATACTGACTTAACAGCTGCCTGTGCGGATGTTCTTACACCACCGCCGTATCCGCGATTGCGGATGTACTTGCGACCACGACTCTTAGCCGCAGTCACGCCTTTTGCCGAGCCACTCATCTCGTCAAAAGCAATTGAAGGAACGTACTTCATAGCTTAAAGTTTATTAAAGGGTTTAACGATATATAGTATCACGCATACTATCATGAAGATTATAATGCCGAGCATCCAACCGCCCATGGCCATCTTGAATGACTGCCATCCCGTGAGTTCTTTCTCAACTTCTACAGTCTGTATAATTACATTGTCCTTGACTATCACGCTGTCACGATAGACGACCTGAGTCTGAACTTCAGCCGGCAGCTTTACGGGCTTTGTCTCGAGAGAGTGGGCGAGCAGCCCCTCTGAGACCGATGCTTCGCTTTTGGCATATTCGTTCTCGAGAACTGAGACAGTGTCTGCTGTAACGATCTTCTCGACAATCTTTGGGATTTCCAGATAGACAGTATCAGTCTTGTACACTGTCTCGATCCTTGTCTCGACCAGGATCTTCTCTGACGGTGCAGCCTGGCGGGATGTCGCGCAGGCTACACACACTGCAGAGAGGAGAATGAGGGAAGTGTTTTTCATAGTTTAGGTTTATCTTATTTGTCTGCTTTCTTGAGCAGTTCTGCTTCAAACTTGTGGAATTTGATGTCGTAGGACGCCTTCACACCGAGGATCGCACCGCAGAGAACCAGAAGCTCGCTCACAATCGAGATCGCAGAGTACGTAATCTCTCCAAGCGGCTCAATCCAGAAGAGGCACACCATCGCAATGACAACTCCGCTGACGAAGCTGGCGATTGCAAGACCTCCTTGCAGACGGGTGATTTCTATGTGAGACATCTTTGGCATAACTATCTAACGATAAATACTTTGACAAAACTTGACGATGCGTCTTTCAGGAACTGTTCAGAGCAACCAGGATTGTTGAACTTTCCTTCCGACACTGTGCAGCTCATAACATGAGATCCAAAGCCGGACTTGTTAGTTGTCTGGGCTACATATGGCACTTCACTGATGATATCGGCCTGGAAATTGACGAGATCAATGGCAAAAGGCGTGTCTGGTTCAGCCTGATAGAAGCCCTCGATGACAAAGCAGAGATAAGCCCATTTCTCGCGAACAACAGCCCACGCATGTTCCTCACGGAAATTCCAAGGTAAATTATCAAGATGCAGATCTACCTGACCTTCCACCTCGAAAGTGTTTCGCTGCCCCTTTGGAAGGTAAGCACACATAAACCAGAACTCACGGCTGCCATACTTACTATTGATCTCAAGATTTTCAAGGCAGATAGTAGTCTTGTTCTTGATCCAGGACTTTACTATCGTTCCCATTCTGCCGTATGTGTTTTCGTAAGTCAGAAAGACTGCCGTCTCAAGGCTTCTCTTCATCGGAAGTTCCGGGACATAAATCTCCAGAACATCAGCGTTAAGATATTCCTCTTTGGTATAATCAAATGAAAACCTACCATTCAGAATTATCATATTGTCGCTCAGATACTCTTTGAATTCTATCTGTCCGGCTCCAAAATTATTTCCTGTAGCAATTATCATAGTCAATTAAATTTTATTCGATTACTGCCGTTGTATCAAACACTTCGTAATAATGTTCAGTTCTGCAGGACGGGACGTTTATGTGCAACCTCGTGCCCTCAGAATAGTTGTCAACAGACACAGAAACAAGGTTTATTGATCTTGGATCCAGCTTTGTTCCACGCCCCATAAAGACCATATCACATGGGAAGATACCTGGAGGCAAAGTCACATCCTCCACATACATATTCACCCTGGTATTTCTCCATTCGTATATGAACTTTCCATTTGCGAGAGCAGACCCTTTGACTAGTCCGACCTCCATGTCACCAAGATAGCAGCGTGTGAAATCATCGTAAGCCTCATCAACTTCGATGATTGTCCTCGGCACATACGGGGCATCATATCCTACAGATGTATCCTTACAGATTGCAGACACCCACATACTCTCTCCGGTAAAGCCAGTCGTACTGTCAAGCCACCAGAATTCACAGAAATACTTCTGTCCTGGAATCAACTCGAATCCTTTGATGTCGACATATCTCTCGGTCAGATCCACATCGCCATACTCGACATCGACACCCGGAGCCACAATCACAGTCTTACTCCAGCCGTTTGTCACTCCAGGACTCTGTGCCGGTGACATCTTCACAACAAGAAAATGATTGTCCGAAGGCTGCTGAACATTCATGAACACGATTCTCTCCGGCATGATCCAAAAATCTTCATACTCGACTTCCGGCACATCAGCCACATAAGCAGGAGCCTCAGTCAGAAGCGGCATCCCAACCATAGCACGATTGGAATTGATTCTGACAAATGCATTGTGCGGAGTAAGTTCTGCAGGAGATCCAAAAGTGGAGATTCCTTTGAGATGACTAGCCAAAGTCCCCCAGGCAGTCATTTGGGAATCGGATAGTTGCTTGTAAGCCCGGGAGATTTTGGATAGTTTATTACGAGAGACCGCCTGAGCAGGGGTCACGATTTTGCTTTGCTGAGCACGGACCGAGAGAATGTTTCGTCCGTTGACACTTCGAGCAGTCACATCCTTTGCTGTGCCTGAGAAGTCATTAAATGCTATTGATGGTTTTGCTATCATATCGTATATGCGTAGCAACCACCGATTCCGATACAAATATACGAAATTTTGTAAATAATTGCAAAACAATAGAATAAATAATATAAAATAAAGTAATACTTTAAGTAAATTTGCACAAAAGAAAGAATCTCAATGCCGAAATATCACCCAAATACAAGATTCACAGACTGCTGGGCTTCAGTAGGAAACATCACGTTTTACCATCGTGACGGACAATGCTATTTCAGAACAAAAGCTAAACCAGTATTTCCAGGTACATCCCACCAGCAGGTGCAGCTCTCAATCCACAAACGAGCCCTCCAAGCCTGGCGAAACATCTCCCACGAAGAGCAACTCGAATGGAACGCCCTAGCCACCCAAGTCAAATCAAAACGTCCTCCATACGACCATAAGACGAGCATCAGCGGATACAATCTATTTATTTCGGCTTATCACGGCTACGCCAGCATCGGTGATGAAAAGATCCCTGAGCCCAAACCCATGCCGGATTTCCCCACACTATCACTCAAGCTCATCAGCTCAACAGTAGTAGGGAAGACCCTACAAGTGAAATTCAAAATCGAGATCCTTCATGCATCACTCCATAACTTCACCATCGCCAGCCGAATCCAACTCGTCAACCTTGGTGCAGGAACCAACCCTGGCAAAATGAGAAACCACCAGGCCGAACTCAAAGATGACATAGCAACGTTCACAATCCCTCTCCCACAGTCAGATCATAAGTCCTACACCCTCCACATGAGATACTTCCTCATAGACCGCACCACCGGCTACAGGAGTATGCAGACCAGGCAATCAGAAACCCTCTCGCTCTACAACTCTTAAGCACATAGGTAGCAAAGAAGGACTTGATAAGGTCCGTCCATAAAGAATATATATCCCCACGCAATGCTCCTTGGGCGGGAGATGAGGGTGGGGAAGTGATGAGGCTCAAGCGGGCGAATGTGTGTGGGCCTATGGTGTTTGGGGACGGTTTTCGCGTCTGCGAAGCAGAGGCGGAAACTGGCCACAAATGCCATAGGGGGCAAGCCCGTGAGGGCGCGGCAGGAGCCGGACGCACTGTGGTTCGAGCGGGAGATAAGGGGCTTTCCGGCTCAGGCATAAACATCCACTAAGAACCACTGCGGCCTTAACGCTGAAGCGAGTGTCAGGCGAGTCTGTGGGATCTGTGGAGAGGAGCGAATGCGGAACGGAATAAATCACACAGTCTCGCCTGTCTTGGCTGCGCCGAGATGTGAGCTGACGCGATAGCGGCTGCTGATAGCTCGGAGGAAAGCAGGCAAGACATCTGCCCGCCCTCGGAAGAGTTGGAAGACTTGGAGCAAAGCGGAAAGGCTTTCAAGTCTGGAGAGGAAGAAGCGGGCAGTATTAAACTCATCGGCAGAGCCGATACCTTGCCTGCGGAAGGCTTTCTTGATGTCAAGGACTTGTCCGCAGACATGAAGAAAGACTGGAGAAGGCCCGCAGCTGTGCTGCTAAGGCTGGCAATTCCTTTTTGGACTTTCGGCCGTCATCAGAGTTATCGCCCTTACTTTACTGCCTGACGTTTATCAGCGGAACTCCCTTGATGTTACAAAAGCCGAAAGTCCTGAGCCTCCCGACGGACTTGGAGGCCGTTAGTCCCTAAGGGAGGCTCATTATTGCCAGCCGCCTCGTCAGAGAGCGTTTACGCACAAACACCCTAACGTGCTATAACGCAGACAATTAACATAATCGGAATTGTGTAATCTGACGCTTGCAGGACGTTCTTCCGTGGCAATGACCTCCACTAAACACCTTCTTTTCAAGCGAGGGATACCGGTCGAAGTCTGTTACACAATTTAGGTCCGATTATGTTATTTTTCGGCCGGAACGCACTGACCTTCGGGCGAGGTACGACCTGCTCTCTGACGTTCATAGCCCCTGTGGGGTTTGGGGCACAACAAGCTGGAGTCTTTTGGCTTTTGGAGGAGGAAATTTTGCATAAAGAACGTAGAGATTTTGTCCGTAGGCAAAATCGCGGAGTTCGCAAAATTTGCCGGGGGAAAAAGACGAAAGTCTCCAGACCGCTATACCTTCACATCCTGGCCGAAGGCGGGGATGGTGTTAACGGAAGGATTGTTGACATTATGCTGGAGCTCGCGGAGGCATAATGACAACAGTCCGATTCCATAGGCCCATTAGGGCAAGTCTTCTGACAGCTTGTCTGGCTGAAGTCTTGACCGGGCCTTAAACGCACTTCTGAGGCGGTTTATCCGCATCAGAGGTGCTTATGGACTGTGCCGACGAAGTTGTGGCAGGTTCATCCTGGCACAATTTCGCCGGTTCCCCGTATTGACTGAAGGACGCACGACCTTCCGGGCGAACGAGTGCTCGATAGAGAGCCCTTGCACTGCTACTCATGGACGTAGGACCCCATATTTCCGCGAAGCGGGGAATAAAAATAATGGGTATCATAATCCTATATAGCACAAGACACTTTAGCAACAGTATGTAGTAAGGGAGAGTATAGCAAGGGTTGGTATGTTAGGAAGAGACACGCAAGATTCGCAATACCGACATTGATATTTTCCACTGCACCACGAGCGGCGACAGCCGCCAGGGGCGACCGCGAGGTGGCGAAGCCACCGAGTGGCACCCGAGGGAGCCGCAGGCTCCCGAAGGGAAAGAGGCAGCGACGTTGAAGTTCTGCACTGCCGCTTAATTGAAATGCTGGAGTCTATCAACGCACTGTGCAACTACCGGCCTACACTAAGCAGTAGAAGCGTTCAAGGGCGGCGACTTGCACTAGCGACTACTGCACTGATGTCGCCGCCCATGCACCGGAGGACTGCCTTAAAGGCAAGTCTCTTGGCTTTTCCGTGAAAAGACGAGAGTCTTGCGGCGGTCCGGAGTAATAGATAGCTCGCCTTTGATGACTTTCGTAGAAAGGCA